>NZ_JADEWX010000276.1 GCF_015207395.1 Nodosilinea sp. LEGE 07088 | reverse complement strand
AGTTATGGACCGACTGGGCACTCCAACTGATAGCGCTCAAACCCCATAAACATCGCTATTTTCAGCGTGGTCTCTATGCTCTATCCCTGATGCAGCAAGCTCTTTAGGTACGTTGTCACCCGTTAAGGCACAACACAGATTCCCCCTGAACAAAATTGCCCCAGAAGGAGTCTGCGCACTGGGGTCAACGTGACCAGTCAAGGTCAGACGCCCAGAAAATTGTCGCTTACTCCGCACCCGTTTCTGAAGTCGGCACCACCAAGCCCTCAGCCTGGGACTGACGTCGCAGCGCTTCCTGCTGGAGGGTACGGTAGTTAGCGGCTTCATTGCTGATGCGGCCTCGGTGTTGGCGGCTAAACTCACCCGAGGTTTGGTCATTCGCCAACGCAGCGCGGTGAATTAGATCGAAGAGACTGCCAGATTCACCGAAGGCCCCACCCGGGGCATCGGCAGAGCCAAACCCTTCAGAGGCATCAACCCGAGGGGCGCTATTGGGGTCAGTGGGGGCAGACTGGGCCAACGCAGCCGGGGCCAGGGCCAGAAAGCCAAACGCCACCAATACCGCAGATTGAAAGATAGGCTTGAGGTAAGCCATAGGAGAACTCCTTGGACACCAAAGACAACAGGATGAATGGCTAGTGCGATCGCGCCGCCTATGCCAAACATTGTAACGGCTTCCTCGCAAGTTGCCGTCTGCTGTAGACCAAACTTAGATCTGGCCCCAAATCAGCCTACGCAATCCGCCGCCGCAGCAAAGGTTGAATCAGCCCCAGGGCTAGCCCACAAAACACCACCAGCACTGCCAAACAGATACCTAGGGATACGTCAGCAAAGGGCGTTGCCAGCACGGTGCTACTAAAACCCCAACTGGGGTGTAGGTACACATAGCGAATGGGCTCAATGGCGTAGGTGAGCGGGTTAAGGCTGGCCACCACCTGCAACCATCGGGGCATAAAGTCGAGGGGCACCAGCGCCGTACTCGAAAACAGTAGCGGCAGGTTAGTGACAAAAATAACCGCAATCAGCTCAATGTGCCCCGGTAGGGCAAAGGTCAATCCCAGACTCAGCGCCGTCACCCCTAGCACCAGAGTCATGACAATAAACAGAACCAGCATGAGCCCGGGTAAACTCGGCAGCCCGGCCCCGAGTACTGCGCTAAGGGCCAGAATGGCCGCCGTTTGCACCAGACTCAGGGCCGCAATAAACAGCGCTGACGCCACCACAATGGAGTAGCGTGAGGCCAGCGGTGCCACCAAGAAGCGGTTTAAAAAGCCAAACTCGCGGTCAAACATTACCGGCAACCCGGCGTTGAGCGCTCCGCCAAAGGCCGTGAATACAATGATGCCTGCCCCCAAAAATTGACCATAGTTGCGGCTTTCGCCGAACAAGCCAGCGGGCACATTTTGAAACAGGGCTCCAAACAGCACCAGCCAGATCAGGGGTTGAACAATCCCTGCCACCAGGGTAGTAGGACGCCGCTGGAGCTGAATGAACAGCCGCCGGGTCATGGCCAGGGTCTCTTGGACAAAGGCCCCCGACACCAGCCCTTGGGATTTTATCAGGTCAGCCTTCCAGGCCTTGATGTCGGCGTTGTAGAGGGTAGGAGCCCCTTCACCGCCAGCAGGGGTCGTGGGAATAGTGGTACTCATAGTGGTGTCCTAAGCTCCCTTCATGGCTTGTTTTTTCTCTTTCTTTAAATCACGTTGGCCCACAGCGGCCAGTTCCGCATCCATCAGGGTGCGGCCCGTGGCAGCCAGGTACACATCGTCGAGACTGGGACGCGACTGGGCAATGCCAAATACCGGTAGATCAGCAGTTTTGAGCGCCTGCTGCACCGTCAACAACACGTCGGGCTGTCGGTCAACGACCAAATTCAGCGAGTTGCCCTGGGCCGCATTGACGATGACCTCGCGCACAAAGGGTAAATCCGCCAGCATGGCCTGGGCCTGGCGGGCCTCGCTGTCTGAGGTAAATTCGCGAATGCGTAGGGTAATGCGATCGCCGCCAATTTTATCTTTGAGATCGCTGGGGGTACCGGCGGCAATGACCTTGCCCTGGTCAATGATCGCCACCCGATCGGCCAGGGCATCGACCTCTTCCAGGTAGTGACTGGTAATCAGGATTGTCGTACCTGCTGCCCGTAGCTGGCGTAAAAACGTCCACACCGCCGATCGCGTCTCAATGTCTAGCCCTACGGTCGGCTCATCCAGCACCAGCACATCGGGCTGGTGCAACAGCCCCAGGGCCAGGTCGAGGCGCTTTCTGAGCCCGCCAGAGTAGGTGCCGGTTTTTTGGTCGGCCCAGTCACCCAACTCCAGCAGATCGATCATTTGGTCAATGCGGGGACGGGCGACCCCCTTGGGCATATGGTAGATGTCAGCCTGGAGCTGCAATAGCTCACGCCCCGTCAGTACCTTATCGAGGGCGACCTCCTGGGCAATGTAGCCGAGATACTGGCGCACTAGGCGAGGCTGGTCGAGTACCGAAATACCCATTACCTCCAGGGTGCCACTGTCGGGCGTGGCTAGGGTGCAGAGGCAGCGGATGGTGGTGGTTTTGCCCGCTCCGTTGGGGCCCAGCAGCCCAAAGATCTCCCCCGCCTGAATCGAGAGCGACACATCGTGCACCGCCGTTACCGCCCCGTAGGACTTTTTCAAATTCTGAATCGATACCGCTGTGGCCATCGGCAGAGCTCACCCCAGAAACGTTGGTGCCTACATTGGTTATTCTACAGAACTCTTTTGATCGGGGGGAGAATGGCGATCGCTCAGATCTGGCTGCATCCAGGCTCAACCGATGTGAAAAAACTCACTTCTGTTCGAAATCCGCGATTCTGACGGTGTGGATCTAGGGCAGGTGGCCCAATCGCTGGTTTGGTCTGTGGCTGCGCCCGCATCCTGGCGCGAGCACATCAGGTCTCTCGGCCCAGGGAATTCATACTGGATTTGGGCAGGGTCAGATTTTCCGTTCTACCTGTTTCAGGAGACTAGCTTGCCATGGCTATTGAAACCAACAAAGCCTTGCTCAATGAGGCGGCTTACCGCATTGTCAGCGAAATAGCACCGGAAGAAATTCCGGTTTATGTGGAAACTCGCGATCGATATTTTGCCGATCCAGATGAGTTTATGCAAGCAAGCTCAGACGATGACGAGGTACTGGGTATTGGTGAGGTATTCGCTGTTAAGACCCTTACCAAGGTCGTATTCCCCCTCTTGACTCCGATTTTGAACTATCTTCTGCAGGCGGTGACTGAAACCGTACAGGAGGAGCTAGGCGAAGAGGCCTCCACCTGGGTTAAGCAGCTCTTTACTCCAGACCAGCCCCCGCAGCCCATTTTCACCCAGGCCGAGTTGGCCGTGATTGCTGCCACCATTCGCGACATTGCCGCCACCGAAGCCGACCGCCTCAGGCTAGACCCCGACCAGGCCAGCACCGTTAGCGATGCCGTGATTGCGCGTTTGGCCCTAGCCCAGCAGTAGAGGAGCGTTGCCATGCCCCCCCACCCCGTACCCAACCCTGTGAACCCCGCTGTGTTTCCGTCTGAAACCAATGCTCGCTATCTACTGCTGCTGGTGGCGATCGCAGGTACGGTCTTTATTCTGGCGGAGGGCGTGATTGGCGGCCTGCTCTTCACCGAGGACGATCTACCCGCCTTTATAGCGGCCCTGGTGGTCATGGCGATGGTCTTTTGGCGAGCTCGACACCTGGCCCGTCACGATGCCCAGCGGCGGATCCGCGATCGCCAGTGGCAGCCCTTTCCACCCCCCGCCACCGGGGAAAAAGGGCGTTCGTTGCAGGCGATGAATCAATACCTGCAAGCTCTCTTGGTACAGCTGCCGACAGTCAACGCCGCCCAACCTGAGTTTGTGTGGGACGAGGTCAGCCCTGGGTGCGATCGCCCGACTGGCATTGCCTTTGGCTACGGTCGGCACACATACGTCTGTCTGCGCCAAGGGCTGCACGAGGCCTTTCTCAAGGCGCGGCGATCGCCCCTATTCAACGCGATTTTGCTCCACGAACTGGGGCACATAGACAACCAGGATGTTGACAAAACCATTCTGGCTTTGGCCCTGGGCAAAAGCTTTTTCCCCACCGCGCTGCTGTTGCTGGGGCTGCTCAACCTGTACGTGGTGTGGCATACCCTCAGAAATATGCTAACTCAGGGCTCACTTGAGCCCGTGCTCCAGGGGTTGCCCACGATTGTCGGCATCAACCTCAAGACCTTTGGGCTGCTGCTGCTGGTGGATATTCTGCTCAGCAGCGTGTTGCGGGTACGCGAATACTATGCCGATGCCCGGGCTCGGGCATGGCTCGGGCAGCCTAGCGCCTTCTTGCAGCTGTTTGCTACCGAGTCAGCTCAACCATCGATGCCGATCGCCAACCAGCGTCCGGCCTGGCAGCGGCCCCTGGCCCGATGGTACGAGCGGCTGACGCGCAAACACCCCACCCACAAACAGCGGATCGCCGCCCTGCTGGATCCGGCTACCCTTTATCGCCCCAGTGGGGAGGTGGCGCTGCTGTCGGGCTTGCTGTGTGGACTGGTGCTCAATTCTGGGGTTCAATTTTTGAACGTCGGCCTGGTGGAGCTAACGGCCCTGACCTCGACCCTCAACCAGTTTGCCCAGGGCTTGGTGAGCTCCTCCCTTGGGCTGTGGCTGCTACGACTGGTTTGGCTGGTTTTGAACCTGTTGTTTGTCGTCGTTGTGGTCGCGATCGTGGGGCTGGTGCTGGGCCTGGGGGTGCTGCCCGTGGTGGCCACAGTGGGACTTCAGATTCAGGGTGCATCCTGGTGCGATCGCATCAGGCCCAAGGCTCAAGCGCTGACCCGGGCATCTCAACTCGCTCGGCTAGCGCTGCTGCTGGGTTTGGGGTTTGTGCTGGGGTGTTTGCTAGTTCCAGTCCCCAAAACCTTTTCGCTCGTGGGGGTTGGCCCCCTGGGGCTAGGGGGAATGGTGCTGCTTTGGGCCGTCACCTTTGGGTTGTGGCTGTTGCCTCTGGCGGGGTTGTCAAGGCCTCTGTACGGCAATCACGGCGGTAGTCATGGGCCTCGTCCTCAGCGGCGCTTTTTAACCCGACTGTCGGCCCTGGCACTCCTGCCCAGCATGGTGACCAGCAGCATCGCCCACGTTGGGTTCAGCGTCAGCGCCTATGATCCTGACGTGATTCCGGTCGAAGGATTGGGGGTCGTACTCGTCAGCTTAATGGGGCTGGGCTTTTTG
>NZ_JADEWX010000275.1 GCF_015207395.1 Nodosilinea sp. LEGE 07088 | reverse complement strand
GGCCCACGATGCGTACAGCTTCTGCTTTTTGCTCGTCTGTAAATGTCCTTCGCGGTTTTTGGCTCATCTGAACATTCTCCTTCCTTGTCGACTCTTCGGAAATGTCCACTTTTTCGAGGTAAGGTCAGTCCAAGACATTTCGGTGCTGAGCCTTCAAGGACGTCACCACCGTCAGCATGCGCGAGACAAACTGACTCCCCCCGGTGGACTGAGAGCCAAAACTGGTGCGCCGCCAGATCACCGCTGGACGCAACGCCTGCTCAGCGGCATTGTTGGTCGGCTCCACCCCTGGGGTCTCTACAAACGTCCACAAGGCGGGTTCTACCTGTAAGAGTTGCTGGCAGGTGCGGATTGTTTTCGCCAACGGGGTCTTTTCCGCGTGAGCGATGGGCAAGGCGGTGGCGGCAACGAGTTCAGCCTTAAAGCCAGCCCGCAAGGGGTTGACCTGCTCGATAAAATCGGAGCGGGCCAAGGTACCATCCCGAACTCGGTGCCACCAGCGAAATAATCGCCGCTGCCGTTTCAAGAGCGCCTCACCAATCTCGCGGGAGACCCCGCTGCGTTCTGCCATGGCGGTGAAGTCTCGCTTCAGATGCGCCCAGCACACCTGCCGTCGGCACACCTCAATCCAGTGGTAGGCACTGTAGCGGTCAGAGGTGACGATACCGGGAAACTGTTCCCCAATCAGGGCTTTAGCCGTCGCCTGTGACCGACTCAGCACAACCTCAAAAAAACTCACCAACGGCGTCACCAGTACCCAAAGCCAGCCTTTGGTGCGCTTGGGATTCCTGCCGTCTCGGTTCCCTTGGGGGTAGCTGGTTTCATCGCTATGCATCATGGGCTGGCCCTGCACGTAAGCCTTGGCCTCCGCCACCGCTGGACTCACCGCATCGCTGATGTCTTGCCGCAGACGACCGACCCCACCACGCGAGAGACGCACCCCGAAGAAGTCGTCCATCACGGCACATACCTGCCGATAGCTCAACCGGTACGCCCCACTCAGCAACGCCACCATCGCGCTCAGCCGTTCACCATAGCCCAACGCGGAGACCCCCAACGGCAGCTCGGCGCGGGTCACCGTGTCGCAGCACGGGCACCTCAGACCATGCAATCGATACTCCACCACCTCGGGCTTAACCGGCGGCAGCTCTATCACTTGATGGCGGTGGGGATGGCTATCTTGGCCTGATAAACTGGCCCCACAGGCGTCGCAGGCTGGGGGAATCACCTCATGGACGGCACGACAATCTTCCACTGGATACAGCTTACGGGCTTCTCGAGGAGCGCTTTTCCTACGCTGCTCTCGCGGGGGAGCCTTGCCTTTCCCTTTGGCTTTAACCGCTTTGCCAAAGCCATCTGTAGACGGCGGTTTTGATGAATTCTGCGAGCTTCGATTGATTTTCTCTTCCAGTGCCAACAGCCGCTCACTTAAAACCTGTACTAGCATCTGGATGCTAGCGGGGGTCGCCTCCCAATCGGCTCTAGGGACTCTAATTCCGGCTATCTCGATCTCGTCGCTCATCGCTTCAACTTACCGGAACTTCTGGCCCAGAATCCCTAAATCTTCTTTAAACTTCCTGGGACGCTTACGGATGAGTAGGTCAGGTCGAGAGTACTGGCACAATGAAATGGTCAGACACAACTATATAATTCACAATCGTCAATCTAACGACACCGTTCACCCTCCGCTGACAACCTCTCGGACTCGCCAACCAACTTAATTCGGTCAGTGTGCAACGGGATTGTTATACGGCTGACTGCTCATCACCCTGCTCAACATAACGACGTAAAACTGAGTTGATCAATGCTTTATATTCTCCTCCTTGAGACTGAAACCATCTGAGGAGGTCTAGGTCTATCTGAACTAACTGATGCGCCTGAGCTGCTGGAATTCTCAGCGTTGCCCTTTCAAAAAACTCGTCTGTCAACGGGGGAATATCAGAATAATCAATATCTTCATCTTGCATCGCCTCAAGAGCGGCCCAGTTAGTACGAGAGATATTGCTCGAATCTTTGTCGTTCATGTCGATTTGCCCTTCGCGCTGAAATGATTCGGATCACATCACCATCCCGTTCTGTCCATACGACGATCGCTATGCCGTTACCAAGAAACCCGATACCAAACCAACGATCTTCGCCGTAATCAAAACGGTCGTCTGGCTCGATTAACATTGAGCGTTCAAACATCTCTGGGAGATCCGCGAAGTCAATTTCGTGTTTACGAATATTTTCTAGGTTTTTCGCTTCGTCCCGCTCAAACTGCATGAAAGTCTGAACAGTAGTAATTGAACCATATCCATTATGGCTTATTCTCTACGGCCTAGTCGCACGAGTGTTCTTTTATACAAGAACCGCTGTGGCGGCCTGCCTTGCTCCTACCCACCTTGGGCCTAACTTCTCACAGTCGGACACTTCGCCCGATCTTGGGTTTGCCGTCTTGCTCGGCCATGCCGCGATAGTAGAGTTTTGCCATCCATCATTACTATTTCAAGCTTACAGGATCACAATCTATTGAAGCTGAAGGGTAACGTTCCCCCTCAGCGGCGGCTAGTAACCTTTGGCTCTCCACCAAGATCTTCCAACCGCCCGCTGCAAGGGGGTTGTTATGTGATTTATCTTTCACTTGAACGGGATGTACTCAACTGCATTCATCCATTCATCGGGTTCTGAGGCTTGGGCAATCAATTCTAAATCTCTGACAAACTGACCAATCGTACCTCCAAGCTGATGACCGAAGATCAGTCCAGAAAACTGCTTTCCTTCTACTTGCCAGGTTTCGGCCAAAACGCGAAATCGAATGTCTTGAGTAAAAAGAACTCGATTAAGTTGAGTCACTCTTAATAAAAGTTGATCATCAAGGAGTTCTTGACATTCATCTTCAAACGCCGTCAATACATCTACACCTCGGCGACGTAACTGATCAGTAATAGCTTGAGGAATGTGAACATCCATATACAGAGCGATAGCCACCTATAGCAGCCCTCTAGCTTTCATTCTAGTATAAAAAGGCGATCTAGCTACTTGAGTCGTGCTAGCTTGCACCTGCTCCCATTCCCGTGTGATTTCCCGATCTATCTCTTCCTGATGGTCAAAATAGTAGCCCATTGCCGCATGAGCTTCGGCTGGCTTTAAGTAAAGGTGCTGTCGGCATATTTCCTCTACAGACCAACCATAGGCAAGATAATCCATGACAATCTGCGCGACTCGAACACGTGGCAATCGCTGTAAGCGTGCAGGCTGATCGTCTTGCTTATCAATATGTGGGTAACTCAGGGCTAACATGAGAGTTTATTTTCACCTAGCTCAGTTGCTATTGCTATGTTATTACAGTATAGTTCCTGCTGCCGTTAACGAGTGATTTTCCACCAGAGCTAACGGCAGAACGTAGTAGTAGCAAATATTTCTGAACGCATGGAAAAGCGGCTTTAGTTGCTTCCGTCGCATTTCCACACTGGGGTTAGCATATGGTATCTGAACTATCAATAATCCACGAGCCAATCTTGACACACCTCGCAAAAAGATAGATCTTCTTCAGAATTCAAAAGACTTTCCAAATCGGGATGCTCATGGGGGGTATCGCCTTTTTCCCATTCACCTAAATATTCTATATAAGTCTGCTCGCATCTTGCACACGTGTGACCTTCATATTTGGCGCGACAATTGTAGCAGTAAGTGGTTGTCGAGTATGACCTTGGATCGGGTAGAACAACTGCCTCTTCACAACATAGTTCGCAAGTAAAAAATGAATGATAAACTCTTTCCTTAGGGTAGAGTGGTATACCTCGATCTGACATGTTTTTAATATACGAGAGGTAAGCGAGAGAGAGCGTTTGATAGCTATCTTGCTTAGGTATATCTTTTTCTTCTACACCTGCTTCAATCATCTCTTCCCATCTAAGTTCATCAAGTTCTTCTAGCTTCTCAGACAAACTTAGTCCTAGCTCTAAACTCACAAAGTCATCTAAGAAGCGGAATGCGACACCCAGAAATTTATCAACTGTATTTTTATCTAAAGAAGCTTCCTTATGTTCAATATCATTTCTTGCCTGTCGTAACTCTTCCAGCTCTCCAATTAACTGATATTTAGCTTGTCGGGATACAAGGTATTTATCAAAGCTAATTAACCATAGATCAAGCCAGTAAGTCTTTAACTGGCAATCACCTTTGACCGTGCAATATCCTTTCCACCAAAAAATTAAAAGGGCCTTCCATTCAGCTTCGCGCTTTCTATTCCACTTGCACTCTACATGGCTAGTCAGCGGAATATTTACTTCATTTGTTAATCGCTTAATTGCTTCAACGCAATTAACTGTATGTCCACTTTTGCGATTTGTATAAATAAGTTTTGGATCATGTTTCGCAAGCCTTGCCTTTAAAAAAAGTTCGACAGCATGAAAAACATGTAAAACAATATATTTCCAGTCAGATTTGCGCTTACCATAAAGATAATGCTCAATGCTGTGAACAAGAGAATCCATTGCATTCTCTTCAAGTGTTATCACTAGCTTTTGTTGCTCAAGAACATCTTGCTGGATCATACATATTCTGCTGAACAATCCTGAATTCTATGAAAAAGGATACAGCGTTTCCCTGTCGGATGAGGTACGAATCAAGATCTAAAATTGCCATATAGCAAGGTTTTCGAGTCTTTTGCTGCACCTCACACGAGAAAGAAAGACTGTAATATTTTCAGCTCACTAACACAACTCCTGAGTTTTGTAGGTTTGCACAGTATCTACTAGCAGAGTATGGAACACTGAAAAGTCTTTTTGAGAATCACTGTCAGTCGTTTACAGGCATTTTTTCCAGGCTATCGCTGTATCAGAGGGCACTGAAATGCTAAACGGAAATGAAGCCCTGAAAGCCAACCCATATTTGCTTTCCATGTCTCTTGGCTTAAATTTGCCAGAACTCTTATTCAGTAAATCATTGGCTCTTGAACAAACATCACTTACAAGGATTGTGAAGATCTATTACAAGTTAAGAAGTCAGTGCTATGTAGCTTACTTAATACTTCCCACTGCTGAAAACACTACTCAGCTTTCCACGGATACATTTCTAGACACTCCTTACTATATCTCACACCATTGGACAGTACAACTGTATTTGGGCTAACTTCATGTGTGTCACCTTAACGGGTGACAACGTACCTAAAGAGCTTGCTGCATCAGGGATAGAGCATAGAGACCACGCTGAAAATAGCGATGTTTATGGGGTTTGAGCGCTATCAGTTGGAGTGCCCAGTCGGTCCATAACT
>NZ_JADEWX010000274.1 GCF_015207395.1 Nodosilinea sp. LEGE 07088 | reverse complement strand
TTAGTAATCATGCAGAGTTGAGTAAGGAGTTGGAACTATTGTGTTACTTTGCTAATCCTTATCATTCCTGGGAGCGAGGTCTCAATGAACATACGAATGGATTATTAAGACAGTTTTTTCCAAAGCAAACAAATTTCAAAATCGTCAAACCGGAGACATTAGAAAGAGCCGTCATGTTGATTAACAAAAGACCAAGAAAATCGCTTGACTATAAAACGCCATTTGAAGTATTCTATTCAGATAAATCAGACGCTGATGCACTTCAGATTTGAATTGGCGCATCCTAGCTATTTCAGTACTGTGATCAAACGTAAAACTGGCAAGTCAGTGAACAATTGGATTGCAGAGAAGACAATCAGTGAGGCTCAGGCTCTGTTAGCGCGATCATCCGAATCGGTACAGGCGATCGCCTTTCGCCTAGGGTTTAAGGATGCCGCTCACTTCTCGCGCTTTTTCAAGAAACATACTGAGATGTCGCCAATGAGCTTTCGGCAAAGTCTGCAAAGCTGAACTTTAAGGTTTTCAATGATCACGATTGGGACTTCCCATGCTTAAAAATGGGCAAGTCTATCTAGAAAATGTGCATGGTCTTAGCCGATGGATGTTGGCTTAATGAATATCAACAGCACTAAACAGCCAATCAATATCGATTGTTCAGGGTGTTCTTCCATTCATTCAACTTATCCATTGGAGACTATTATGAGTACCAATCGACGCAGCTTCTTGAGTGCCCTGGGTGCAACCGGTGCCGTTAGCGCCATCGCCGCCAGCAAAGCAGTGTCCCAAACCGTCCAGAGTACTTCTACCTCGCCCCCCAATGCCCCTATCTTTGCCACTCCTTCTGCTGAAAGTCGTGCGCTCACGGGCAAGGTGGCCATCGTGACTGGAGCTAGAGCGAACTTGGGTCGGGCATTCGCTCTGGCTTTTGCCCGCCAAGGTGCAGATGTGGTGGTTCACTATCACCGGGCTGAGACGATTGGCGAAGCAGAAGAAACTGCTCGGCTCGTCCGCGAACAGGGCAGTAGGGCTGCTCTGGCCCAAGGAGATTTGGGTCAGGCTACAAACGTTAAGCAAATGTTTGATGTGGCCTTCAATGAGTTTGGTCGAGTCGATATTCTGGTCAACAATGCCGGAGCGATCGTTAAAAAGCCGATCGCCGATGTCACCGATGAAGACCTCGAACAGATGATCAACATCAACACCCGGGGGAATTTTCTTTGTACCCGTGAAGCCGCTCGTCGTCTCGCTGATAACGGCAGAATTATCAACATAGCCACATCCTTGTTAGCGGGTGCTGCGCCCAACTATGCCGCCTACGCGGGCAGTAAAGCGATTGTCGAAGAAATGACGCGCATGGGAGCCAGAGAACTGGGAGGTCGAGGCATTACCGTCAACTCTGTTGCGCCGGGACCTGTTGATACTCCATTTTTCCACAGCATGGAAACGCCACAAACCACAGAGTTTGCTGCAAATCTGGCTGTAGCACGTCGTTTAGGCATGGTAAGCGACATTGTGCCGCTGGTTGAATTTTTGGCTCTGCCCAGTGCCCAGTGGATTACCGGACAGACGATCTGGATCAATGGCGGCTACCTGACACGCTAAATCTAACCTCAGTTCGGGTTAAGGGCTATTTCTAGAGCCGAAATCTCTAAAATGACGCAATCTCGTTGAGTGGCAAGGTAACTAAGCAACGGCAGAATGCGGGTTTTGGCTTATCCCGAACTCAGGTTAACCTGAGTTCGGGATAAGAAATTTTCCTGCTAAAGCAAGCTTACTGTCCCCTCCTGGGAGGGGTAGGGGTGGGTCAATCGAGGCTATCAGCAGAACTTCACCGTATTGAGCCGATTACTCTCTGTAGCAGTTTTGACCCACCCCGCCCTCCGGGCACCCCTCCAGAGGAGGGGACGGCGTTATCCCGAATTGAGGTCAGGTTAAATCTAACTCAAGCGCTCGCTAATTCAACAAATTGACACAGAAAAACTATCCTTCATCAGGAGCAACCCCCTCATGCAATATCGCCAACTGGGAATAACCGATGAACAAGTATCCGCTTTAGGATTGGGATGTATGGGTATGTCTGACTTTTACAGCGGACGGCAAAACAATGATACAGAGAGTATTGCAACGATTCAAGCCGCGATCGAACTTGGGATCAACTTTCTCGACACGGGTGACTTCTACGGCATGGGCCACAATGAATTGCTGATTCGCGCTGCCATTAAGGATGTTCCCCGTGACCAAGTATTCATTGCGGTCAAATTTGGACAATTGCGCGATCACAAAGGGAACTTTATCGGTGCAGATAATCGCCCGGTGGCGGTGCAAAACTTCCTGGCGTATAGCTTACAGCGCTTGGGCGTGGACTACATTGATTTATACTATCCCGCCAGGGTCGATCCGCAGGTGCCCATTAAAGACACCGTAGGCGCGATCGCCCAACTCATTCAGGAGGGCAAGGTTCGCTACGCTGGACTCTCAGAAGCAGGGGCTGAAACGCTGCGTCGAGCCGCTCAGATCCATCCGATCGCCATGCTGCAAACCGAGTACAGTTTGTGGACACGAGAACCTGAACTCGATGTATTACCCGTCTGCCGAGAGTTGGGAACCAGTTTAGTTGCCTATTCACCGCTAGGGCGAGGATTCTTAACTGGAGCTTTTCAATCTCCAGATAACTTTCCCCCCGATGACTTTCGGCGATACAGTCCCCGCTTTCAAGGGGAAAACTTCTACCGCAATCTAGAACTGGTCGAAAAAGTTAAAGCAATTGCCAAGCAGAAGAACTGTACCCCGGCTCAACTGGCTTTAGCCTGGCTGCTGGCAAAGGGTGAGGATATCATCCCAATTCCGGGTACTAAGCAGCAAGCACGATTAGCTGAGAATGCGGGCGCAGTAGAGATAGAACTATCAGCAGACGAGATGCAACAGATTGAGGCCATTGTCCCGATCGGATCGGCGGCTGGAACTCGCTATCCTGAAGCAATTATGCCCACCGTTAATCGTTGATTCCCTCAACCTACCAAGTCTTGTAGCTAGCACAATATAACAATCCTGCTGCACCGGAACGAATTTAGGCGATCGTCGTGATATCAAGGCTATCTACGTCCGGTGAGCAGGGTCGTTAGACCGCTGCATTCAGCTTGGATACAGGCATATTATGGACTGCACCATCCGACCACTTACAAAAGAAGATGAGCCGTTCCTCTGGGAGATGTTGTATCAGGCACTTTATATTCCTGAAGAGCAACCTGCACTACCGCGCGAGGTGATTCACCTTCCTGAACTTGCGCGCTACGTTCAGAACTGGGGTCTTGAGGGTGATTGCGGCTTTCTCGCCAGTGATACGGCAACGAGTCAACCCGTCGGTGCGGTTTGGTTGCGTTTGTTGATGGGTGAAAACAAAGGATATGGTTATATTGATGACAATACGCCTGAATTGTCCATTGCTATTTTGCCCAAATATCGTAGTCAAGGTATTGGGACACAACTGCTTGCTCATCTGTTTAGTTCAAAAGAGAGTCCATCAGTATCCTTAAGCGTATCAGTTGGAAATCCAGCAGTGCGTTTATATGAACGGTTTGGCTTCGCGGTTATCAGCAAAAGCGGAGGCTCAATGACGATGAAGCGAGACTAAAGCTGAACCTAGGCTAACGTGCTCTCTGAGACGGACAGACGTAAAATGGAGAAATTCTAACCCTTGTTCCATATGAGCGAAACTGTTTACATCGAAACCAGCATCTTGGGCTATCTCACAGCCAGATCAACCAAAAACCTGATTCTGGCTGCAAATATGGAGATCACAAGAGACTGGTGGGAATTGCGTCGGAACACCTTTACGCTCTATACCTCCGAAGCAGTCCTAGATGAAGCAGCACAAGGAGACGCAGCGATCGCAACGCAGCGATTGGACATACTACGCGATTTTCCCTTGTTGGAATTGAATCAGGCGGTGCAGGGTTTAGCCGCGCAATTCCTAACCCGAAGCAATTTGCCTCCCAAAGCTAAGGTGGACGCAATCCACATTGCCGCCGCAACTGTCCACGGCATGGATTATCTGCTAACGTGGAATTGTAAGCATATTGCAAATGCTCAAATTCAGGGGAAGTTGGCGGAGATTAGTCTAGATTTTGGCTATGCGCTGCCTGTTCTCTGCACACCAAACGAACTGATGGGAGATTAGGTCATGTGGAAGGATGAGATTGTTGAAGAGATTCACCAAATTCGAGAAGCGTATGCCAAGTCCTTCGATTATGACTTGGATGCAATATTTGCGGACTTACGAAAAAAACAAGCCGAAAGCGGAAGAGAAGTCGTTAACTTGTCGCGAAAGCCCGGTCTAACAACACGTTGGAGCGGACGGGCGAGAGATGTTGGTGAGGATGCAAAGGATACTAGCCGCCGCTCAACTTAGCCGTTGGGCTGCTTCATAGTTTGAGTGGAAGTTACTCTAGATACTTGAATACAGTGGTTCATTGAGATGCAATTACTAATTACAAAGTTGCTAATATCGAGAAGAAACGCATTTGAGTAATTGAATCCATTTGCTTCTAATCTAATGTCAGATCTCGCTCGGCTTCACAAGAAAGTAGTTGGAACTCTCTTCCCGATGATTGGTGCCGGACTACTCGCGGGTGCTGTCATTTCATTTGCTTCCACTTATCAGTTTAGCCAGAGGGCATTAAGGGTAGAGGGGAAAGTTATCCGGCTCGATGCAGGAGGTGCTCATCCAGTCGTTCAGATTGTGTTACCAGGAGGAAAATCTGTGGAGTTTTCAACAAGTGGATGGATTAACTATGCGGTTGGCGATCGAGTAGCGGTGCTATATCTTCAAGATGCTCAATATCCCTCTGGTTTTAAGGCCAATATCGATACGCCTGGTGCTTTATGGTTCGGTGAATCAGTACTGACGTGGGTTGGCGGGGGATTTGTAATTGGGGGGTTATACACCAAGTATCTATACAAACCCCAGTAGTAAAATGAGGTTGCCTGTAATACTTGTGCGACTCAGCGCACAATCTGTTGGGCGATTTGCTTTTCGTGGACGGCAAAGCACCCCAACAATTCCAATGCACCGGAACAAAGTTAATCGATCGGTGAGTTTCAAAGGGCGTTTGTATCCGGTGATTGGAACCGTTATACAGCAAATCCGAGAGTGTTCAAGTTTTTGTGTAAGCCTTGAATTTTAGATTTTGAAGCGTTCTGGGAACAGGATAGCAAAATGTGAAAGCGCAGCTCTCCAGTTTTTGATGGGCCTTGTCCATCGTTTGGCAATATT
>NZ_JADEWX010000273.1 GCF_015207395.1 Nodosilinea sp. LEGE 07088 | reverse complement strand
CACCCCGCCCCCGATGCTCGACAAAAATACCCTCTTTGCGCTGTCTCTTTTTC
This sequence comes from Nodosilinea sp. LEGE 07088, assembly GCF_015207395.1. Classification (GTDB taxonomy): domain Bacteria; phylum Cyanobacteriota; class Cyanobacteriia; order Phormidesmidales; family Phormidesmidaceae; genus Nodosilinea. The sequence goes on along the minus strand of NZ_JADEWX010000273.1, from coordinate 5,220 downwards.
CCTATCTGGGGTTTTTGTGGTTTATGACTCGCACCAAAGAAACGCCTCGGCTGGCCCTGATTGGGTTTTACGCGCTGCTGGTGTTTGTGGCGGTGACCATCCCGGCGGGGCTTTACGCCAAGGTCGGGCTCGGGGCAGAACTGGCCGATGTCGACTGGCTCCACGGTAGCGCCGAAGCCTTTTTGACCCTGTCGAATATTTTGGTGGTGCTGGGGTTTCGCCAGGCAGTAGTACAGCATCAGAGCGAAGGGAAGGCGCGTAGCACTGCTGAGGTGGCGGGAGACCAGTAAGGCAAAAAGCAAACGGTAGGTCTGGAGATTAAGCGCGAACTGTCTTCATGCTCCACCGACTGCCAATATCTCCCTACCGCTTTCCTTTCATCAAGTTTTCGCGGCCGCAAAGGCCATTTGCCAGAAGGTGGCTTCGAGGTCGGCAACTCGCAGAAAAGCATATTCTGCCTGGGCCCGGGTGTTGGTGCTGGCGGTCACCAGGGCGTCGTCGGCTTGAGCGGCCAGCAGATTGACATAGTCGGTAAAGCCGGGGTTGCCCCAGCGATCGGCGAACTCGGTATAGGGAGCGGGCATAGGGCCAGGGATTTGCCAGCCCTGGTTGTAGGCATATTCGATCGCCCACAGGGCGGTGGCCTGTACCGCGTAGGGCTGAACCGTTAGGCTGGCCATAAATTCGCGGTAGAGCTGGCAGGTAGGCTGTGGGGGCGTGGCCAGGTCTAGGGAGCGCTCGGTGGCTTTGGCCTCAAACCAGAGCAGCTCGTCTTTGAGCGCGCCCAAACCGGCCAGCAGCACGTCGATATGGGCGTCGGGGGCGGCTCCCAGCACGCGCCCCACCATGCGGGTAAACTCTTTAACAAACAGGTAGTCTTGCACCAGCCAGGTGTTGAACTGGGCTGGCTGTAGTGTGCCGCTGTGGCAGCCGCTGAGGAATGGGTGGTTGGTGGCCCGGTGCCAGGCCTGGGGGTGGCTTTGCAGCAGTGCTTGACAGGTCAGGGGCATGGGGATTTTAGCGATAGGATAAACCGGGCAGTGTGACCTAGTTGGGCACGATTTCGGTGACGACGCGGCCACCGTCAACGACGATGGTTTGATCGTCGAGACGGCCCGTAACACGGGAGCCGTTGAGATTGACGATGGGGTTGACCTGGCGGTAGTTGACCTGGCCCTCGGCCACAATCGTTTGGGTGGCGACATTCCAATTCATGCGATCGCTGGTCAGGCGCGACTGATTTTGCTCACCCACCGCCACCACCTCATCAGATAGATAAATCTGCTGCTCGGCCAGATTCATGCGCCCCTGGCGAGCGGTGACGCGCACTCGGTTCTCGGGATGTATGAGGGTGAGCGGCTGGTTCACGGTCACCTTTTCTTGATCGACCTGCCAGTCCAGGGCTTCGCTGGTCATATTGAGCGGCATTTCAAGCATCTGCATGGCCACCTGTTCCCGTAGGGTGACCAGCTGATCGGCCAGATCCACGGAGCCACGCTGGCCCGTCACCACGTCGGTAATCGTGTCTTGTTTAAACTGTTCTACCCGCAGCGGTTGGGCACTGTCGATGCGTTCTTCGGCCCAAAACCAGGTGAGCTCCTGAGCCTGAAGCTTGATCCAGGGATCGGTTTTGGGATCGGCCACGACGGTATTTGCCACCACGTCACCCTCTAGCTCCATGCGATTTTCGCGGTTAAAGACCCGGGCTTCGTTGGCGGTGGCCCGGAGCTGAGGATGGGTGCCGGTGATCTGCTCACGCATGATCAGCACGTCTTCCTGGGGCCGCCATTCCATCTCGTTGCCCCGCAGAATGGAGCCGTTTTTGACTCCGGTGGCAACGATATTGCCTCGCAACAGTATGACGCTGCCATTTTCGCGCACTTCGCCAGTGTCAGCGGTGACCACATAAATCACCTCGCCATCTTGAAACAGATCGCCGTCGGGGCGGGTGATAAAGGCCACCTGCTGGTCAGAGCTATAGGTGACTTCTTCACCCTTGACCCGCCACAGCAGCTGACCCTGTTCATCGGGCTGTTCTAGGGTGACATCTCGCAGCGTCAGACCGGGTTCTGGATAGGTATCCGCTGGGTCAGCGTCACGGTTATTGAGAGCTGGGCCTCGAAAGACTAGGCTATGGAGACCAATCGCCAGGGCTGCGATCGCCACCCCACCCGCTATAAACTGCCGCCACTTTGCCATGCCGCTGTGCCTGTCTGTACTGGTGAAAACGACGGGTGAAAACGCTATTCGCTGACGGTCAGGCCGTCTTCTGGAGCGGCAGCTGCTTCGGTGGGGTCCAAATTGGACAGGGGGCGATAGGTATAGCTATGGGTTGGCGGGTTGCGCGGCAGTTTTCTGATGTCGTCTTTGATCCCATCGAGGTCAATATAGCGATCGGCCACATTGATCAAGCTGTCGCTAGTCATCGATCGCAGACTTACCACCTCTACCCGCGCGCCTCGGTAGCTGGCGGCATCGGCGGCATAGGCTAAGTCGCCATCCCCGCTCACCAGCACGGCGGTGTCGTAGAAGTTGACCAGCGCGACCAAGTCGACGGCAATTTCGACATCGAGGTTGGCCTTCTTAGACCCGTCGGGCAGCTGCACCAGGTCTTTGGCAATCACCCGGTAGCCATTGCGCCGCATCCACAGCAAGAAGCCCTGTTGCTTTTCGTTGGTGCGATCGACCCCGGTGTAGAAGAACGAGCGAAACAACCGCGACCCCGAGGTCAGTTTGCACAGCAGTTTGGTGTAGTCGATCTCGATGCCCAGCTGGAGCGCGGCGTAAAACAGGTTAGACCCGTCGATGAAAATGGCCACCCGCCCTCGGTTGTCGAGCACCTGCTCCGGAGTAAAGATGGCGTCTTCGCTTAACAGAGAATGGTGAGTATCTAACATGGGTTTTATATGGGTTGGTTTAATTAGGTCTTAAAACGCTGGAGCAGATGATTGAATGTCAAGCAGCTGGAAATTAAAGCTTGATTCAGGGGCTGGCCACGGGTTCGGGTAGCTCCAACCGTTGAAACACTGGCTGAGCTTCCCCTAGGGGTTGACCAGGGGGGAGAAAGCCCCACCTCACCTGGTCGGCGTAGTTGAGCACCTGGCCCAGGGCCTTGGCGTCAAAATCGGCCGTCAGCCCCAGCTGGGCGTAGATCTGATTGCTCAGGCTAGGAATCACCGGGGACAGCAGGTAGGCTGCCTGCCGCACTGACTCCAGCACCGCATACAGCACAACTTCGGTTTCGGCCTGCTTGCCCTGTTTATAGAGACTCCAGGGGGCTTGGTCATCCAGGAACTTGTTGCTGGCTTGCACCAGGGCCAAGACCGCTGTACAGGCCTGGCTAAAGGCCAGCTGACTATAGGCGGTAGGCACGGTTTCAGTCAGGGTAATGCCAATGGCCCGCAGGGGATGATCGGCCAAAATAGTCTGGGGGTCAACGGTCGGAACCTGACCATTGCAGTAGCGCCCGGCCATTTTCAGGGTGCGGTTGAGCAGGTTACCCAAATCGTTGGCCAGGTCGGCATTGAGCAGATTGATAAAGCGAGTTTCGTTGAAGTCGCCGTCTTTGCCAAACTCAATTTCGCGCATGAAATAGTAGCGCACAGCATCGGCACCGTACCGCTTGACCAGATCCACTGGGTCGAGGGTGTTGCCCTGGCTTTTGCCCATTTTTTGGCCATCTTTAGTCAGAAAGCCGTGGCCATAGACTCGTTCAGGCAGGGGTAACCCTGCTGACATCAGCATGGCAGGCCAGTAGACGGCGTGAAACCGCAGAATGTCTTTGCCAATCAGGTGGGTGTGGATGGGCCACCATTGCGCGATCGCCCGTTCGAGACTGGGGGTTTCGTTGGGGTCTTGCAGGGCGGTAATGTAGCCCAGCAGCGCGTCAAACCAGACATAGAGGGTGTGGCCAGGGTCGGTGGGCACCGGAAACCCCCAGTCGAGGTTGATGCGCGAAATCGAGAAATCTTGCAGACCGCGTTTGACGAAGCTCAGCACCTCATTGCGGCGGGCTTCGGGTTGAATGAAGTCGGGCCGTTCAGCGTAAAGCTGTTCCAGTTGTTCTTGGTAGGCCGATAGCTTAAAGAAATAGTTGGACTCGTCGCGCCATTCCACCGGCTTGTTGGTGTGAATCGGGCAGCGCCGATCGCTGAGCAGATCCCGCTCTTCTTTAAACTCTTCACAGGAGACGCAGTACCAGCCCTGCTGCTGGCCCTGGTAGATATCGCTGCGATCCCACACGCGCTGGAAAAACTCGTTGACGATGGTTTGGTGGCGAGGGGCGGTAGTGCGAATGAAGCGATCGCAGTTGATATTCAGCAAGTCCCACAGGCGCTCAAACCCAGCCACAAACTCATCGCAGTGAGCCTGGGGAGAGACGCCCCGCTCTTCGGCGGTACGCTGAATTTTTTGGCCGTGTTCGTCGGTGCCGGTAATCATCAGCACCGGATGGCCCATCAGACGATAAAAGCGGGCGACGACATCAGCGGCGATGGTGGTGTAGGCGCTGCCAATGTGAGGCAGACCGTTGACGTAGTACAGCGGCGTGGTGATGGCAAAGGGCGCTTTCTCGACAGAGTTAAAAGTCATACAACAACCGAAACATTGGCCTGCGGAGAGGCTTTCAGCAACATCAACCGTCGGCCTACGTATCTCAGAAGGCCTCTTCTGGAGCAAAACCGACAGACATTTAAAGATAGCAGCGCCGCGAAAAAGCTAACCCACAGCACCAATAGCTACTCACATATCAACCTAGGCCAAAATGTTACGGATCGCTGAATAAGTCCTAGAAGTTTTAATCATCTAGAGCGGAAACAAGGCCTTTTCGACATTCTGACGTTGCGGTTGAGCCATTGCCTAGACCCCTTTAACCCCTCACCCCTCAAACTCTGGGCGAGTAATTTGTCCAGGCTTAGATTTTGGATGCCCTTGATCCAAAATCCCTTAAGCGGTGCATTGCGGTGCGTTGGCGGAGCCTCGCCTTAGCGTTATGCCCCTTGTCTGTAAGGCATGACCCAAAAACCAAGCTTGACCGAGCCCTAGGCTTAAAGTAGCTAGTACTCCACGGCGCAAGTTTAGATCCTAGTCCTTAGGGCTAGGGAGCAGCGATTATCTTAAATGTCAATGAAAGCCAGCTCAAAAGAGAGTGCCCCCTGGCTGGACCGCTCGATTAGGCAGGGGCATAACGGGCCGTCACGGATTCATCCTGCCAGGACGTCC
>NZ_JADEWX010000272.1 GCF_015207395.1 Nodosilinea sp. LEGE 07088 | reverse complement strand
AAGCAGCTTGAGAGAGTGGTTTACCGAGGGTTGCAGAGAACCTCGACAACTACATAATCTAGAAACAAAGCCAAGGTTCCTGTCAAGGATTAAATTGGTTTAACGATAGCACAAGTGTTGTTGTTAAGTCAAAGAAGAAGACAGAAACGGATACTGAGGTATCCGGGAGATGCTTTTCGAGTCATTTATCACGAATGACTATTTGTTGTCAGTCTTATGGGATTGATAACTAACATGGAGAGTTTGATCCTGGCTCAGGATGAACGCTGGCGGCGTGCTTAACACATGCAAGTCGAACGAACCCTTCGGGGTTAGTGGCGGACGGGTGAGTAACGCGTGAGGATCTGCCCTTAGGAGGGGGACAACAGTTGGAAACGACTGCTAATACCCCATATGCCGAGAGGTGAAACGTTTTTTCGCCTGAGGATGAACTCGCGTCTGATTAGCTAGTTGGTGGGGTAAGGGCCTACCAAGGCGACGATCAGTAGCTGGTCTAAGAGGATGATCAGCCACACTGGGACTGAGACACGGCCCAGACTCCTACGGGAGGCAGCAGTGGGGAATTTTCCGCAATGGGCGCAAGCCTGACGGAGCAACGCCGCGTGAGGGAGGAAGGCCCTAGGGTTGTAAACCTCTTTTCTCTGGGAAGAAGATCTGACGGTACCAGAGGAATAAGCCTCGGCTAACTCCGTGCCAGCAGCCGCGGTAAGACGGAGGAGGCAAGCGTTATCCGGAATTATTGGGCGTAAAGCGTCCGCAGGCGGTTTTTTAAGTCTGTTGTTAAAGCCCACAGCTCAACTGTGGATCGGCAATGGAAACTGGGGGACTTGAGTGTGGTAGGGGTAGAGGGAATTCCCGGTGTAGCGGTGAAATGCGTAGATATCGGGAAGAACACCAGTGGCGAAGGCGCTCTACTGGGCCACAACTGACGCTGAGGGACGAAAGCTAGGGGAGCGAAAGGGATTAGATACCCCTGTAGTCCTAGCTGTAAACGATGGATACTAGGTGTTGGACGTATCGACCCGTGCAGTACCGTAGCTAACGCGTTAAGTATCCCGCCTGGGGAGTACGCACGCAAGTGTGAAACTCAAAGGAATTGACGGGGGCCCGCACAAGCGGTGGAGGATGTGGTTTAATTCGATGCAACGCGAAGAACCTTACCAAGGCTTGACATCCTGCGAATCTTTCAGAGATGAGAGAGTGCCTTCGGGAGCGCAGAGACAGGTGGTGCATGGCTGTCGTCAGCTCGTGTCGTGAGATGTTGGGTTAAGTCCCGCAACGAGCGCAACCCTCGTTTTTAGTTGCCATCATTTAGTTGGGCACTCTAAAGAGACTGCCGGGGACAACTCGGAGGAAGGTGGGGACGACGTCAAGTCATCATGCCCCTTACGTCTTGGGCTACACACGTCCTACAATGCTACAGACAGAGGGCAGCGAGCGCGCGAGTGCAAGCAAATCCCATAAACTGTGGCTCAGTTCAGATTGCAGGCTGCAACTCGCCTGCATGAAGGCGGAATCGCTAGTAATCGCAGGTCAGCATACTGCGGTGAATACGTTCCCGGGCCTTGTACACACCGCCCGTCACACCATGGGAGTTGGCCACGCCCGAAGTCGTTACTCTAACCGTTCGCGGAGGAGGGCGCCGAAGGCAGGGCTGATGACTGGGGTGAAGTCGTAACAAGGTAGCCGTACCGGAAGGTGTGGCTGGATCACCTCCTTTTAGGGAGACCAACCCTCGATTACTCCGAACGATTGATATGAGGAGAATTGAGCGGTCACTCTAGGTCGGTCAGGACTTTGAGTCGAGTTTCTAGATTATGGTTGAGGTTTTGTTTAACCAACAAAACTGGGGCTATTAGCTCAGGTGGTTAGAGCGCACCCCTGATAAGGGTGAGGTCCCTGGTTCGAGTCCAGGATGGCCCACTGCGTGGGGGTTTAGCTCAGTTGGTAGAGCGCCTGCTTTGCAAGCAGGATGTCAGCGGTTCGAGTCCGCTAACCTCCACCATGAAAGCGAAGGGATTAATTCAGCACAGTGTATATCGGTAGTTGCCGAGATATAGTCTGCTGGGTGAGAGCCTAGCTTGTGAACCTTGAAAACTGAATATGAGAGAAGTGTAAGGTAGTACACACAGAACATTTAAGTTCGTTGAGAGAAGAGTGAGTTTTGTTGGGTGAAACCAACGGAACGAGGTCAAGCTACAACGGGCTCACGGTGGATACCTAGGCACGCAGAGGCGAAGAAGGACGTGGTTACCGACGATACGCTTCGGGGAGCTGGAAGCAAGCCTTGATCCGAAGATTTCCGAATGGGGCAACCCTAAATACGGCCACCTGAATTCATAGGGTGGCGCGAGCGAACCCGGCGAACTGAAACATCTTAGTAACCGGAGGAAGAGAAAGAAAACTCGATTCCCGTAGTAGCGGCGAGCGAACTGGGAAGAGCCTAAACCAGTGGTTTTTACCATTGGGGTAGTGGGACAGCGACATGGACTCGAGCGGTTAGACGAAGCATTGGAATGATGCACCAGAGGAGGTGAAAGTCCTGTAGTCGAAAACTTAACGATACTAGCTGAATCCCGAGTAGCACGGGGCACGAGAAATCCCGTGTGAATCCGCGAGGACCACCTCGTAAGGCTAAATACTCCTGCGTGACCGATAGTGAACCAGTACCGCGAGGGAAAGGTGAAAAGAACCCCGGGAGGGGAGTGAAATAGAACATGAAACCGTGAGCCTACAAGCAGTTAGAGCCCGATTAAACGGGTGATAGCGTGCCTGTTGAAGAATGAGCCGGCGACTTATAGGGTCTGGCAGGTTAAGGCGGGAATGCCGAAGCCAAAGCGAAAGCGAGTCTGAAAAGGGCGATAGTCAGATTTTATAGACCCGAACCCGGGTGATCTAACCATGGCCAGGATGAAGCTTGGGTGATACCAAGTGGAGGTCCGAACCGACTGGCGTTGAAAAGCCAGCGGATGAGCTGTGGTTAGGGGTGAAATGCCAATCGAACCCGGAGCTAGCTGGTTCTCCTCGAAATGTGTTGAGGCACAGCGGTATTGATTATATACGGGGGGTAAAGCACTGATTCGGTGCGGGCTGCGAGAGCGGTACCAAATCGAGTCAAACTCAGAATACCCGTAGCACACAATGCCAGTCAGACGGTGGGGGATAAGCTTCATCGTCGAAAGGGAAACAGCCCAGACCACCAGCTAAGGTCCCCAAGTTAATGCTAAGTGGGAAAGGAGGTGGGATTGCAGAGACAACCAGGAGGTTTGCCTAGAAGCAGCCATCCTTAAAAGAGTGCGTAATAGCTCACTGGTCAAGCGATCCTGCGCCGAAAATGAACGGGACTAAGCATTGCACCGAAGCTGTGGACTTGTCTTTGGACAAGTGGTAGAGGAGCGTTCTGTACGAGTTGAAGCGTTAGCGAGAGCAGGCGTGGATTGTACAGAAGTGAGAATGTCGGCTTGAGTAGCGAAAATGTAGGTGAGAATCCTACACCCCGAAACCCTAAGGGTTCCTCCGGAAGGCTCGTCCGCGGAGGGTTAGTCGGGACCTAAGGCGAGGCCGAAAGGCGTAGTCGATGGACAACGGGTTAATATTCCCGTACCTGTTCTGGATTGTGGCGGGGGACGGAGAAGGCTAAGACAGCCGGATGTTGGTTACCGGTTTAAGCTATCGAGGTGATGAGAGACGGCGAAAACGTCTTGAGCTAAGAAGCGAGTACGACCCGTTACGACGGGGAAGTGTCTGATGTCAAACTTCCAAGAAAAGCCCGAACCACGTTAATCCAGTAATGGCCCGTACCCGAAACCGACACAGGTAGGGAGGTAGAGTATACCCAGGGGCGCGAGATAACTCTCTCTAAGGAACTCGGCAAAATGGCCCCGTAACTTCGGGAGAAGGGGTGCCACCGAGAGGTGGTCGCAGTGAAGAGTCCCAGGCGACTGTTTACCAAAAACACAGGTCTCCGCTAAGTCGCAAGACGATGTATGGGGGCTGACGCCTGCCCAGTGCCGGAAGGTTAAGGAAGTTGGTCAGGTTCTTCGGAACTAAAGCTAGCGACTGAAGCCCCGGTGAACGGCGGCCGTAACTATAACGGTCCTAAGGTAGCGAAATTCCTTGTCGGGTAAGTTCCGACCCGCACGAAAGGCGTAACGATCTGGGAGCTGTCTCGGAGAGAGGCTCGGCGAAATAGGAATGTCTGTGAAGATACGGACTACCTGCACCCGGACAGAAAGACCCTATGAAGCTTTACTGTAGCTTGGTATTGGGTTCGGGCTTTGATTGCGCAGGATAGGTGGGAGACTATGAGATAGCTCTTGTGGGAGTTATGGAGTCACTGGTGAGATACCACTCTATCAAGGCTAGAATTCTAACGTTGACCCGTTATCCGGGCAGCGAACAGTATCAGGTGGGCAGTTTGACTGGGGCGGTCGCCTCCTAAATGGTAACGGAGGCGCGCAAAGGTTCCCTCAGGCTGGTTGGAAATCAGCCATTGAGTGTAAAGGCATAAGGGAGCTTGACTGCGAGACTGACAAGTCGAGCAGGTACGAAAGTAGGCCTTAGTGATCCGACGGTTCCGCGTGGAAGGGCCGTCGCTCAACGGATAAAAGTTACTCTAGGGATAACAGGCTGATCTCCCCCAAGAGTTCACATCGACGGGGAGGTTTGGCACCTCGATGTCGGCTCATCGCAACCTGGGGCTGTAGTCGGTCCCAAGGGTTGGGCTGTTCGCCCATTAAAGCGGTACGTGAGCTGGGTTCAGAACGTCGTGAGACAGTTCGGTCCATATCCGGTGCAGGCGTAGGAACATTGAGAGGAGTCTTCCTTAGTACGAGAGGACCGGGAAGAACGCACCGCTGGTGTACCTGTTATCGTGCCAACGGTAAACGCAGGGTAGCCAAGTGCGGAGTGGATAACCGCTGAAAGCATCTAAGTGGGAAGCCCACCTCAAGATGAGTGTTCCCATGGCATAAGCCAGTAAGGTCACGGGTAGACCACCCGTTAATAGGCGCTAGATGGAAGTCCAGTAATGGATGTAGTCGAGGCGTACTAACAGACCGAGGGCTTGACCTCATCATCTCCTTCAATCAATTAACCCGAATGGCTGTGTGTGCAGCCCCACTTCTCTCATATCAGTTCTTCAAGGAACGCATCAATAATTAAAGCTTTCCTGGTGTCTTTGGCGCTGTGGACCCACCCCGACCCATCCCGAACTCGGACGTGAAATGCAGCTGCGGCGAAGATAGTGAGGGGGTTGCCCCTTGTCAAAATAGCTCGATGCCAGGTTCCTCTTCCAAAAGCCCTTAGCCTCATCTCGTGGCT
>NZ_JADEWX010000035.1 GCF_015207395.1 Nodosilinea sp. LEGE 07088 | reverse complement strand
CCCCCACCCCTCCATGTACCGCCTCAGCGTTCATCAAATCCAGCAGAGCTGCCTGTTTGAGCTGACCTGGGGACAGGGCCAGCGGCTGGCGGCGAGCCTGGCCTATCCGGCTCAGCTGACGACGCTGTATCAGACCTGGCGGCGGGCCTACCTCAGCTACTATCGGCAGGCGCTGCGGGGACGGGCGGCGGCGGCGGGGCAGGCGGTGTCGCCCCAGGTAGACTGGCACAGTCAGGTGGTGCAGGCAGAGGCGCGACTGCTCTCGGAGTTTCACAAGTGGCTGCGGCACGAGGCCCTGTTTGAGCTGCGGGCGACCCTGGTGAAGGGGCAGAAGACCCTCTCCGGCAAGATGGAGCTGTTTCTGACGTGCACCCCCCTGGAGATTGCCCGGCTGCCCTGGGAGACCTGGGAGATGGGAGCCGATCTGGGCCAGCAGGGCCAGATTCAAATCCTGCGATCGCCCCCTACAATTCACTCGGCCACCCGAGCGCGACAGCAGTTTCGCCGGGGTCGCGCTCGGGTGCTGGCCATTCTCGGCGATGAGCAGGGGCTTGACTTTGCGGGCGATCGCCAGGCGCTGGAGGCTCAGAGGCAACAGCTTGACTTGCACTACGTCGGCTGGCAGCCCAATGAAGATGCAGCAGCGCTGAAGCAACGCATCTGCCAGGCGATCGCTGACCCGACCGGCTGGGACGTGCTGTTTTTTGCCGGCCACAGCAACGAGGAACGGCTGCTGGCGGGTCAAATTGCGATCGCGCCCCACACCTCGATTTCTGTCAAAGAACTCAGCCCCTACCTCAGGCAGGCCCAGCAGCAGGGGCTCCAGTTTGCCCTGTTCAACTCTTGCAGCGGGCTCGATATCGCCAGCGGGCTGATTAGCCTGGGGCTGAGTCAGGTCGCCATCATGCGCGAGCCGGTGCACAACGCGGTGGCCCACAGTTTTTTGCGGCAGTTTTTGCGGCACTTAGCCCGCTACGAAGATGTCGAAACCGCTCTGAACAGCGCCTGCCGCTTCCTCAAGCTGGAGCAGGCGATCACCTATCCGTCGGCCTATCTGGTGCCGTCGCTGTTTCGCCATCCGGACTCGCGGCCCTACCAGATTCAGCCGACGGGCTGGCGACAGCGACTGCGGCAGCTGCGGCCCAAGCGGCCAGAACTGGTGGCCGTCGGGGTGCTGGCCCTGCTGAGTCTGATGCCCCCTATCAACAACTGGCTGCTCGATCAGCGGGTGCTGACCCAGGCTATCTATCGCAACCTGACCGGGCAGCTCGCAGACTCCCCCGCCACCCCCATCGTGCTGGTGCAGATTGACCAGCCCACCTTTGCCCAGCAGGGCATCGACACCTACAAGCCCATCGACCGGGGACTGCTGGCCGACATTGTGAACCGGCTGACGGACCTGGACGCGCCGGTGATCGGCATCGACTACCTGCTCGATTTACCCCAGGCCGAGAACGATACCAAGCTAAATCAGGCTTTGCAGCGGGCGATCGCCCAAAACCAGAGCTGGCTGGTGTTCATTACCGCCAAAAACCCCGGCGGCGACTGGATCGAGGTCTATCCCAAGGTGGCTCAACCGGAGTGGATTTTGCGGGGCGATGCCTGGGTACCCCTGTGGCACATCGCGCCGCTGCGTTCCTCGCGCCGCTACCAGCCCCCGTTTAGCTATCAGTTGGCAACCGCCTATCGCCTCAGCCAGGCCACCCGATCCGGCGACCCGAATTTGCCCCAGCCCAGCCTCGAAGGCCCCTTTCTGCAGTACCAGCTCCAGGCCTTCCTGGACCAAACCGACGGGGCCGACCTCTCCCCCCGAGCCAGCCTGCATCCCCTGACCCAATTTTCCTACCGCTTTCGGCAGCGGTGGCTGCAGCCACTGATCGACTTTTCGCTTCCCCCAGGGCAGGTTTACGCGGCGGTTACCGCCGGGCAGCTGCTGGAATCTCCTGCCGCCGCCCGGCAAAGCCTGAATCGGGAGACGCTGGCCAACTCGGTCGTGATTGTGGCGGCGGGGGGCTACTATGCCGCCGGTATTGCCAGAGACGGCGAAGATAATCTGCCGCTGCCGCCCGCCATCGACTACTGGTTTGACCGCTCCGATCGCGATCGCTCTAACTTTACGGGCGGCGAGGCCCACGCCTATATGACCCATCACTTGCTCCGCGATCGCCTGGTGCTGCCAATTCCCGATCTCTGGATGATTTTAGCGGCGGCGCTGGTGGGTAAGGTGCTGGTCGTTTACCTCAGCGATCGCCGCCGGCTCAGCCCGCTGCGGGTCTATCTCTATCTGGTGGCGTTTACCGCTGGCTACGGCCTGTTCAGCCTGCAGCTCTACCTCAGCGGGGCCATTCTGCTGCCCTGGCTATTCCCCACCTTAACCGTCTGGCTCTACTTCGTACTATCTGTAAGGGAGAATCACCGTGAACGTACCTAAGTGGGTCCTCGTCGCTGCCATCTCCGCAACATGGGGGTTAACCTCTGCTACGGCAGCTCCAGCTCAGTCAACCTCTGGTCCAGGGGCCATTATTCAAGGCATTGTCGACTTTTTCAGAGACGATGATGTGGATGACCGGGGCCGTGGCGCTGCGGGAGGCTCCAGACCAGCCGCGACGTCGATGCCCTATTGCGTGGTTAACCCCGGCAAGAACGAAACCCTTTGGAGTCTGCAACCGCTGTTTGTGCTCCAGCAGGGCGAAACAGAACGAGTTGAGGAAATTGCGGTGCGGCCAAGGGGCGAAACGGCGATATTCTGGAGCGCCCCGGTTTTGCCAGCCGCATCGGACAACCAGCAGATCTATGCAGGCCCCCCACTACAGCCAGGCGTCGAGTATGAATGGCTGTTTTACACCACCTTTTTGGGAGAGGTCTACGTCGATTTCAGCCTCTCGTTTCGGGTGATGGCCGAGGGGGCAGAGCGCGATCGCATTACCACTGAACTCGCCCAGCTCCAGAGCGAACTGGCGGCAACCGCAGCCGATGAGTCTGAGCAGGCGATCGCGATCGCTGCCTATTTCTTCGACAACGACCTGCTGGCCGACGCCCTCCAGTTTCTGTTTTCGGTCAACTCCCCTTCAGAAGACCTGCTCGCAACCCGCGAAACCCTCGTCGAAGCGATTTGCAGCCAGCCATTAGCGCGGTAAATCGAAAGGCCTGGCTGGTTGCTAAAATCCGCCGCCGCATAGAGAACCACAGGCGATCACGATATCGGTGAATAAGTCTTTCCTGGCTAGAGCTATATGCTGATATCAACCCTCACACTTGAGGCAACGTTCCATGCGTAACCCAATCAGGCTACTGAGGTTGGCCGCAGCCACGGCGTTGGCAGTACTGGCGATTCAGATGCCGGGATTCTCTGGAGAATTCTGGGACATTTCCCCGTCGCCAACCGCTACGACGTTGGCACAGGCCGAGGCGGCTAGCGATCGCAAAGCCGAAGCCGATCGCCTTCTGGTGCAGGGTGACCAGCAGTATGGTGTTAGCCAGTTTCGCGAAGCGCTGCAGTCGTTTGAGCAGGCCCTGGCGATTTATCGGGAGATCGGCGATCGCCAGGGCGAAGCGGCTGCCCTCGGCAGACTAGGCAATCCCTATCATTATCTGGGCCAATACGAGCGCGCCATTGACGTTCTCCAGCAAGCCCTGGTGATTTCTCAAGAGATTGATTATGGACGGGGCGAAGCGGCTGCCCTCGGCAATCTGGGCAATCTCTATGCTTCTCTAGGCCAATATGAGCGCGCCATTGACGTTCTCCAGCAAGCCTTAACCATTGCTCGTGAAATGGGTAACAGACGGGGCGAAGCGGCTGCCCTCAGCAGTCTGGGCCTTGTTCATGCTTCTCTGGGCCAACATGAGCGCGCCATTGACTTGCATCAGCAAGCCTTAGCGATTTTCCATGAAATCGGTGACAGACGGGACGAAGCGGCCGCCCTTAACAATCTGAGCGCTGCCCATACTTTTCTGTTCCAATATGAGCGCGCCATTGACTTGAACCAGCAAGCCTTAGCGATTTTCCATGAAATTGGTGACAGAGATGGCGAAGCGGCTGCCCTCAGCATCCTGGGCACTACCTTTTATTTTCAAGGTCAATTTGAGCGCGCCATTGATTTTTACCAGCAAGCCTTGAGCATTAATCGTGAAATCGGTAACTCAGTTGGTGAAGCTAATGCCCTCGCAAATCAGGGAAGCATATTAATTTGGTTAAAACAGCTTCCTGAGGCTGAGCTGGTTTTACGCCAGGCCATAGAAATCTTTGAGTCCCTCCGCATCGATCTAACCGACGACCAGCTCATTTCTATCGCAGATATCCAGGCAGAAGCCTATGTCAATCTAATGGGGGCGTTAGTGTTGCAAAAACAACCGACTGAAGCCCTGGCCGTAGCAGAACGAGGCCGGGCCCGGGCCTTTGTGCTTCTGCTCTCCAGTCGTCTATCTGACCCAGACCGAGCCGATCTGGCTGCTACAGAAGCCCCTACCATTGACAATATCCAGCAGATTGCCCGTGACACCGACACTACCCTGGTCACCTACTCCCTCTTCTTAAATAAGTTCATCCACATCTGGGTAGTGCAGCCCTCCGGCGATATCGCTTTTCGCATAGTGGAACTGCAGAGTTCAGACGATTCTGGTGTGGCTGTTGACCCCATCGCTACCCTAGAAGGCCCACTCTATCGCCAGGCGGGAAACGAGTCTGAGTTGACAGAACTGGTGGCTGATTCCAGAGCTGGCGTCCGGGAAAGTCGGGCGGAG
This sequence comes from Nodosilinea sp. LEGE 07088, assembly GCF_015207395.1. GTDB lineage: Bacteria > Cyanobacteriota > Cyanobacteriia > Phormidesmidales > Phormidesmidaceae > Nodosilinea. Next base: position 40,702 of record NZ_JADEWX010000035.1, on the reverse strand, counting down.
CCGCCAACCGCTCAGCTCCAGGCGCTGCATCGGGTGCTCATCGACCCGATTGCCGAGTTCCTCCCCACCGACCCTGAAGCAAAAGTCGTGTTCATTCCCCAGGGCAGCCTGTTCCTTGTACCCTTTTCGGCCCTGCAAGACGAGAATGGCACCTACCTGATCGAACAACACACCATTCTGACGGCCCCGTCGATTCAGGTGTTTGGCTTAGCGAGCGCGATGGGGCAAACAGCAGAGAATGGCGTCCCCCAGACACCAGAAGCGCTGGTAGTTGGCGATCCGGTGATGCCGTCGGTGTGGCTGCCGGAGGCAAATCAGGAAGTGCAGCTCACCTCATTGCCGGGAGCGAGGGAAGAGGCAGAAGCCATTGGGGAACTGCTGGGGCGATCGCCCCTCACCGGCAACGAGGCAACGGAATCGCACATCAAACAAGTGCTGCCCTCAGCGGATCTGATTCATCTAGCCACCCACGGCCTGCTGGAATATGGCAACCCTGAGACCTCTGGCGTGCTGGACCTGCCCGGCGCGGTGGCCCTCGCGCCGGGGGATGGCGAAGACGGGCTGCTCACTGCCGCCGAAATTCTTGAAATGGATCTGCAGGCCGATCTGGCGGTGCTCAGCGCCTGCGACACCGGACGAGGCCGCATTACCGGCGATGGCGTTGTCGGCCTGTCGCGGGCTTTGATCACAGCGGGGGTGCCCAGCGTAGTGGTATCGCTGTGGGCCGTGCCCGATGCCCCCACCGCGGCCCTGATGACCGAGTTCTACCGCCAGCTGGATGCCGGGCAGGACAAGTCCCAGGCTCTGCGGCAGGCCATGCTGAGCACAATGGAACGGCACCCTAATCCGCGGGACTGGGCTGCATTTACGCTGCTGGGGGCGAGTGAATAAGTCCCAGCGGCTCAGAACTATGGGTGGATAGCTCTTCCCAAAGGAGAACTTCCATGAAAGCAAGTTCTGTAACCGCGACAACCTCAAGTCGGCTGGATCGAGCGATCGCCCTGCCGGTTGAACTGGAGACTCGAGTCAATGCCATCAGCACAGCGGCGATCGCGTATTGCCACGAGGCCCTCGATCGCAGCCGCTTTTTCAACCTGCTAAAAACTACAGACCAGGCGCTGCCCATCATGCAGTATGCCTTTCTGCAATATCGATTTTGGCGCGATCGCCTGCATCAGTGGTTTGGCCTCTGCATTGTCAAAGCTGGCAGTTGCTCTGAGCCTGATCAAAAGGCCGCGCTAATGTCCCTGGCCGATCATATCTTCACTGACCTACGAGATGACCACACCGAGCTGTATCTAGAGTTTCTGCAAGCCCTTCAGCTTGGCCCCGAGGCAATTCAGGCATCGCGCCGCAGCCCGGCAACAGTTGCCTACGAGCGGTCTTTCTTTGATGCCCACGGCTACGGCACCGAAAACTTCTATGCGGCCCTCGTGGCCCTCAGCGGTCGAGAACTCTGCGTATCGATCCGCAATCACCAGATTTTGCGCGATTACTTTGACGCGCAAAATCTGAAGCATCCCCTCTGGTTGGCTCTGCATGCCGAACTGGAGATGGAGCATTTTCAGGATGTGCTGCGCCCCGCCCTGGCTCACTACGCTGGCAGTTCACAAGCGGTGAGCACTCTGCTAGAGACCCTTCAGCGCAGCATCAATCGCCATGTGCAGTATTTCGAGGAAATGCTGTGCGAATACGAAGCGCTGAATTCGGGCTCTGGAACTTAGCGTCGCTCAACAAACCGACGGGATGCTTCTCAGCCTGCCTGGGCTCCAGTCTTCCGCCTTTAAGGCTGCATGAAATCAGGTCGGCACCCTACGGCTACTACCACAGCTCTCTCATCAACCTGAGGTTTCTATGGCAACTACGACTCGCATCGGCACGTTCTTCGGCGAAAGCCCGGTCATTTCATCCAGCGGGCGGTACGTGGTTTTCGCATCTACTCTGACCGAATTCAGCAACGACCCTAACGGCGTTGAGGATGTCGTTATTCAAGATCTCGAAACTGGACAGTTCTTCTTTTTGTCAGTTTCTTCGGATCAAGTTTTTGGCAATGGCTCTTCTGCGGCGTTCGATGCCCCCGCGATCTCTGCGAACGAGCGTTTCGTGGTGTTTGCATCAGATGCCACGAATTTGGTACCGGACGATACTAACGGGGAGACGGACCTATTTGTGCGAGATCGGATCGCCAACACGACGACTCGAGTTTCGTTAGCCGCCGATGGCAGTCAGGTGCCCGCCAACACCTTCGTCAGCCAGTATCGACCCGTCATTTCGGGGGATGGTCGCTATGTGGCTTTTCAATCTGACGCGCTTCTGGCGGGCGTCCCCAATGGTGCAACAGATATCTTTGTGCGAGATACCGTGGCCAATACGACTGAAGTGGTTTCCGTCAGTTCCGATGGCGAGCCAGCCAATGCGGTCTCCTTTGCGCCGTCGATTTCAGCCGATGGCCGCTTTGTGGCCTTTGAGACTCTTGCTTCTAACCTGGATGCGCGAGATACCGCGATTGGCAGTGACTACGATATCTATGTGCGCGATCGCGTTGACCAGACCACTACCCTGGTTTCTGTCAACTCCCAGGGTCAAAAGGGAGATGGGGTCTCGGTCAACGAAATTCCAGACAGCGGCGAAGCCAGCAATCCGGTCATGTCTCCGGATGGGCGCTTTGTCGTGTTTGAATCGACCTTTACTAACCTGGTGCCTAACGACATTAATGGTGTCCAAGACGTGTTTATGCACGATCTTCAAACTGGCAGCACGACCCGCCTCTCGGTCGATTCCAATGGCAATCAGGCAAACGGCAGTAGCGGCATCAGTTTTGTGAAATCATCGGCTATTTCAGCCGACGGGCGCTACGTGGTGTTTCAGTCGATCGCCAATAATCTGGTTCCAGGAGACACTAACAATGCGTTGGATGTATTCGTGCGAGACACCGTAGCCGGTACCACCACTCGGGTATCGGTCAACAACAACGGCGAGGAGCCCGTAGGCGGGTTTCTTGGCACCTCTTCTTTCGGGGGTACGATTTCCGCCGATGGTAGCCGCGTGGTCTTTGTCTCCAATGGCGTCAATCTCAACGATACCGGCACAAATACCGATGAAATCTACCTGCGCACGCTCGATGTAGAGCCCGCTGAGCCCCCCTCACCCCCCGGCACCGATGATGACGATCCACTCACAGGCGGTGGTGACGGCGATCAACTGGTAGGGCCAATAGACTGTAGCCAGGCCAGTTTCACCCCAGCCAAAACCGCTCAGTTCTTCAATGGCTTGGCTGACTTGTTGGAGGAGGTGCCCAACCGTGAAGCGGAAAGTGCCCTCTTGCAGGACGTCACTCAGGCCCTACGGCAAGGCATGATCGCGGCGACCACGCCCGAGGTGGCCGAGCTATTAGAAATTCCGGGATGTGAGCTAGTCGCTAGCAGTCAGCTCACGATGTAGATCCTGCATCCATTTAGTCAAGCAATAATTCGGGAGAAAATTTATGCAGCAGCATCCTCAGGAGCCCAATGCAGACACGCTATTGAACCTGGGCATTAACCAAATTCATCAGTACCAGTTTGCCGTCGCCGTGCAGACTTTGCAGAAGGCATTGGCATTATTTAACCGAGTTCCTGACTATCCAGGCATCGTCAGCGCATTGACCAACTTGGGAGTGGCCTATCGCAATCTCAAGCAGCCTGAGCAGGCCATTTTGTGCTACAAGCAGGCCTTAGACCTGGGGCGACAGATGGGTGCCCAACCGTTTTTTATGGCCAGTGCCCTGAACAATCTAGGCATCTCCTATATCGACAACCAACACTTTCAAAGCGCGTTGGCCTGCTTTCAAAGTGCTCTGCCGATCTATCAACAAATGCGAGACCGGCGAGGCGAGGCAAATGTTTTGGGCAACCTCAGCGCTACCCACCATCACCTAAAGCATCCTCAACAGGCAGGCGATTGCTACCAGCGGGCTATTCAAATAGCGCGATCGCTCCAAGATTTTGGCCTGGAAACAAGCCTTGTACAGTTAGTGACCCTGCATGCCCGTCAGGTGGCGCAATCTGCTTCAGCGGAGGCCAACAGTGGTACGGGCATGACCAGAGAAGCATCTCCCCAGCAATCATCTGGCTCTGAAAAGGCAGCGGGCGCGGATGTTCCCGGGGGGCCAGAAAAGCGATCGGCAGATCTCTGGGTGAAATCTCTAGAAACTCAGCTGCGACAGCAGGGGGCCGATGACTTAGGGGTGCTGGATAAATTTAATCAACTGGGAGAAACCTGCTGCTCAGAGGGCAAAAATGCAGAGGCAGAAGCCATTTGGCTGCGGGCACTAGAGCTGCTGCAACAGATCCATGGCGAGAACAATCTAGCCAGTGGACTATTGCTGAGACGACTCGCCAAATTCTACCGTTCACAACAGCAATATTCCGATGCAGAGTCTGTGATTCAGCGATCGCTCCACATTTTTCAGCAATTATTTGACAACAGTCATCCACTCATTGGTGTTAGTTTCAATGACCTGGCCGGGCTTTATTTTCGGCAGGGACGCTATCGCGAAGCAGAGGCGCTCTATTTGCAGGCAATTCCTATTCTGAAAGCGATCGGAGATCAACATCCGGACACGCAAAACGCGCTGCAAAACTTTCAGCACCTTCTGCAGCAAGCCCAGACGGAAAACAGGCTTGCAGAACTCTCCGACCATCAGCTTACACAAGCTACTTTACGAGCTATCAGCCTACTTTGAATAAGTCTTTTAGCCACAGAGATATATCCTCTCGACCGGCCAGAGTTCACATCATCGTCCGGTTGTCGCAATCAAGAGGATTTGTGATGAAAACCTTACCCATTGCCGCTCAACCCGCCCAGTTCCTGCGCAAACAGCCCTGGATTCGTTTGGCTGTCGTCGTTGCCGTCTTTGGCTTTAGCACTGTTGTAATGAACCAAGTTCGGAGTCCCCAGGCCGAGTTGGTGACCCCTCTGACCCCAAATTTGGACGCGATCGCCCCACCCGAAACGCTAAGGTTGCCGGTTTCTTTGCCTAATGGTGCGGATTTACAGTCGCCGGCAGGCAATACGGGCCATAGCCTACTAACGATTGACAATAGCAATTCAGCGGATGCCGTAGCCAAGCTCGTGGATCGTGAAACTGGGCGCACGGTTCGCTTTGTTTATGTGCGGGCTAATCAAAAGGTAACCTTAGAGGGATTGGGAGTGGGCCTCTACGATCTCAAATTTGCGCTTGGAGTGGATTGGGATGAGACACAGCAGCGCTTCCGCCGCAATCAGTCGTTATCGGTCTTCAGTGAACCTCTGGAATTTATAGTTGCCTTCGAGGGCAACCAGGAGCTGTGGCGTACCTACGAGGTCACCCTGCACCCTGTCCTTTACGGCACCGCTCAAGCAGAACCCATTGACGAGTCTGAGTTTTAGGCGGCAGGTTCACTGGCAGACAGGATCTGGGTTGAAAATTCCGCTTCGATTGATGGTTCATTTTCAGCATTCAACCTATGAAACTTCAGACGTATGGGTTTGTTTTGATAGCCTCGGCGCTTTCGTGGGGGCTGGCGTTGCCGACCAGCTGGAGGAGCCCTTGGGCAGTGCCTTTGCCTGTGGCTGAGGCGAATCCGGGCGCGACCCATCATCTAGATCACCTGCATCAAGCCGGGCTGCGGCTCTACTATCAGGGACGGCTGCCCGAGGCGATCGCGCCTTTGCGAGCCGCCCTAGACCAGGCCCGAACGCGCCAAAACCCCGATGCAGAGGCCGCGACCCTGGTCGCTCTGGCTCAGGTCTACAACTTTCAAGGCCAGCGAGAAACCGCTCTGGACCTGGTCCAGCAGGCCCTGGAGATCTATCGCGGGCTAGAAGATCCTCGGGGTGAAGCCTCGGCGTTGAGAGGGGTAGCCCTGGCTCAGCCCGAGGAGAATCTGGATGCTGCCCAGGACCTACTGGCGACGGCCTTGGACCTGGCTGAAGAAGCCGGGACGCCGCTGCTGCGGGGAATGATTCTGCTGGACATCGGTGCCATCCACATCCGACAGCGGGACACCGCCGCTGGCCTGGAACAGCTGCAATCGGCCCAGGCAGTCCTTGCCACGGCCTCCTCTGAGGATGAGGCTGTGGACTATTTCTCGGCGTTGACCTGGGTGTGGATAGGGTCTGCTCATCTGCAGCTAGAGCAGCCGGATCGCACCCTTGAGAGCCTAGAGCCCGCCTTTGCCCTCAGCCGCGATCGCGACCTGCGCCTGATCGCAGGATTTGCCAGCTTTGTAGCCGGAGCCGCCCACCAGCAAGCAGAAGACTACGACACGGCCATTGAGCAATATCAGCAGGCGTTAGTCATTTTTGAGGCGTCAGAGGTCGCGGCGGTCGTGAATGCGCGGCGGCAACTCGCGACGGTTTACCTGGCGCAGGATGACCCTCCAAAGGCTTTGAAGCAATTGCAGCTCGCCCTCGCCGCCGTAGAACAGCTCAGGTTAGGCGATCGCCAACGACTCGAAATTTGGCAGGGGTTTGCCCAGGTGGCTAGCCAATACATCTCCAAGGGCACTGACCAGCTAGAGAATGGGGAAATTTCAGCGGCCTTACAGCAGTACGAGCAGGCCATCGCCATCTGGCGGCAGGGGCTCGAACCGCTACAGTCTCTGGCCGCTCCGGAACTCCATCAGCAGTATCTGCTGAGCTTATCTCTGGCCCACGGCATCCTCGGGGAGTACCATCGCCGAGATAGTCGCTATGACCAGGCCCTCGAAGCATTGAAGCAGGGATTGGCCTACGGCGATCAGCTTCTAGAGCTGGAGAGCGCTACCGCTGATGTTCATAAACAAGCTCTCGATACCCTGGTAGATCTCTACAACACTCTCGGGGTTACCTACAGCGATCAGCACCGCTACGCCGAAGCTCAGGCGGCCCACCAGCAGGCCCTTGACATTGCCCGACAGCTCGAAGATCCGGCGTTGCAGTCTAGCGCGCTGGGTCTTCTCTACGCGAGCTATTTATTTTTGAATCGGTATCCGGAGGCTCTGGCGGTCAACCAAGAACGGCTGACGATCGCAGGTGCCCTCGACGACCCGGAGCGGCAGCTAGATGCCTTGATTGGCCTGGGCCGCACCTACGATGACATGGGGCATTACCCTGAGGCGCTGGTCGCCTATGAGCGGGCCCTGCCCCTGGCTAAAGCCCAAGCCAGCCTCAGGGATGAGGCCACGATTCTCAACAATCTCAGCCTGATTCACAGCGCCCTGGGGGAATATGACGAGGCGATCGCGATGCTCGATGCCGCCTTTGCCCTGACCCAAGATTTGCGCCGCCGCCTGAGCGCTCCTGACACCCCAGCCCAGCTCGATCAGGATTGCTTTCTAGATATCGACGCCGACGCGGCGGGGGCGGGAATCGCTTCCCTGAGCTATGACGCCACCGCATCGCAACAGCTCTGTATTGAGGGCACCTGGCTGGCTGAAAGCCAAATTCTCAATACCCTGGCGAGCGTCTATGAAGATCAGGGGCGCTACCCTGAGGCTCTAACGCATTTTGAAGCAGCGCTGGCGATCGCCCGCGAGCAGCTCCAGGATAGCCCTCTCTACAGCCGCCACAACGAAGCGACATTTCTCAACAACCTGGGTCGGCTGCATCAGAGCCGGGGGGACTATGCTCAGGCGCTGGCCTTTTACCAGCAGAGCCTCGACATTTTTACCGCTATTCAAGATCGCGAAGGTATTGCCGTAGGGCTGAACAACGTGGGCGCGATCTACAGCAATCAGGGCCGCTATCCCGACGCGATCGCCGTGCTGGATGAGGCCTTGGGGCTGGTTGACACCCTAGACCTGCAAGTCTTGCGGGGCAACGTGTTGAACAATCTGGGGCTGGTCTATCACGGGCAGGGCGACTACGGACGCACCCGCGATCTGTACCAGCAGTCCCTGGAGATCGATCAATCGCTGGGGCGTCCTGCTCAAATTGCCGTCAGTCTGGGTAACCTCGGCACCCTCAGTTTTTCGCGCGGAGACTATACCCAGGCCATTGATTACACTCAACAAGCGCTCGACATTCACCAGACCATCGGTCAACGCGCCAACGAAATCCTAGACCTGACGAATCTAGGTGATTACTACCGGACTCAGGGCCGCTACGCCGAGGCCCTCAAGACTCATCAGCAGGCGCTTGCCCTCGCTCAGGAAATCGGCAATCTTAGCGGCGAAGCCTACGCCTTGCAAAGCCTGGGCATTAATCACCGCTATTTGGGGCAGTATACTCAGGCCCTGGAATTTTATCGGCAGGCGTTGGTTCTGTTTCAAAGGATGGGCGATCGCACTGGCGAAGCGGCTATCCTCGCCGATCAGGGACTGATTTACGAACAGCAAGATCAAGATGAACTCGCCCTCGAAGGGTTTGAGGCCGCCCTAGCCATCGATCGGGCGATCGGCAATGTCGCCGCCGAAAGCATTACGTTGCAGTACATCGGCTTTCTGCAAGCAAAGCTGGGCCGGTACCCGGCTGCCGAAGCCGCTTTTGAGCAGGCCCTAGCCATTCAGCAGCGCATTGGGGCTCGGGGTTTTGCAGGCATTAGCCTACAGGGGTTGGGCGTCACGTATACGGCCCAGGGCGATCCCCAGGCGCTGGACTTTCTGCAGCAGGCGGTCACTCGCCATCGGGAGGTGGGCGATCGCCCCAGTGAAGCTAGCGCCCTCAATCGGCAGGGAGCTGCCCTGCTCAAGCTGGACCAGTTTTCCGAGGCAGAGTCAGTCCTACGCCAGTCCATCGGCATCTTTGAGACTCTCCGCAGCGACCTGGCCGACGACCAACTCATTGCCCTCCTCGACACCCAGGCCAGCGCCTACACCTATCTAGAGCAGGCTTTGATTGCTCAAAACCAGCCCACTGAGGCCCTGGCGGCTTCCGAGCGGGGACGGGCTCGGGCCTTTGTGTTGCAACTCTCCAGTCGTCTGTCTGACTCAGACCGAGCAGATCTGGCCGCTACAGAAGCCCCCACCATTGCTGAAATTCAGCAAACGGCCCGCGATACCGACACGACGTTGGTGACCTATTCTCTGAGTTTCGATCAGACACTCTATATCTGGGTGGTACAGCCTTCTGGCCAGATCGAGTTTCGCTCAGTCGTATTAGCAAGCAGCGGCGACGCTGATGACGGCATCGATCTTATCACCGCCCTTGAAGCTCCGATCTATCGGGGCGGCACCCATGAGTCAGTGCTGCAGGAACAGATCGTCGAGCTGCGAAATAGCGCGATCGCCAGCCCCGCCCAGCCCCCCACGAGTCAGCTTCAGGCACTGCATCAGCTGCTGATTGATCCGATCGCGGAGCTGTTGCCCACCGACCCAGAAGATAAGGTGGTTTTCATCCCCCAGGGCAGCCTGTTCCTGGTGCCCTTTCCGGCCCTGCAAGACGCCGACGGCACCTACCTGATTGAAAAACATACCCTGCTCAGCGCCCCGTCCATCCAGGTGTTTGACCTAGCGAGCGAGCTGAGTAAAGCCAGCGCTGGGCAACAGGGCGAGCCGCTGCTGGTCGGCGATCCGGTAATGCCCTCGGTGTGGCTACCCCAGCAGAATCGGGAGGAACCGCTGCCGTCGCTGCCAGGAACCCGGGATGAAGTGGAGGCGATCGCGCTATTTCTCAACAGTCCTGCCCTGACCGATGGCGCGGCCACCGAAGCCCGCATCAAGCAGCTGTTGCCTTCAGCCAGCCTGATTCACCTGGCCACCCACGGTCTGCTGGAATATGGCAATCCCCAATCTTCCGGGGTGCTGGACCTGCCTGGAGCGGTAGCCCTCGCCCCCGGGGATGGCGAAGACGGACTGCTCACCGCCGCCGAGATTCTGGAGATGGACCTGCATGCCGACCTGGCCGTGCTCAGCGCCTGCGACACCGGTCGGGGGCGAATTACCGGCGATGGCGTTGTCGGCCTGTCGCGGGCTTTGATCACGGCGGGGGTGCCCAGCGTAGTGGTGTCACTGTGGGCCGTGCCCGATGCCCCCACCGCTGAGTTGATGACCGCCTTTTACGAGCAGCTCAGCCAGGGACAAGACAAAGCCCAGGCTCTGCGGCAGGCCATGCTGAGCACGATGGCGCGTCGCCCCAATCCGCGGGACTGGGCGGCCTTCACGCTGCTGGGGGCAAGTGAATAAGTTGCGCTAGCCCAGAAATATAAGCAGATGCCGAGACTGCCTTTCCTATGGACTCTCTCATTGACCGCGTCATTCACCACCGCTACCGTATTCAGTCCCTACTGGGTCGTCAGGTGGGCCGCCGGACGTTTTTGGCCACCGACCTGGAAACCCAAACGTCGGTAGTGGTCAAGCTGCTGCTGTTTGGGCCTGACTTTACCTGGGACGATTTCAAGCACTTTGAACGAGAAGCCGCCACCCTGAAAGTGCTCACTCATCAAGCCATCCCCAGGTACCTCGATTCCTTTGAACTCGACACCGAACTAGGCAGAGGCTTTGTTCTGGTACAAACCTACATTGAGGCTAAATCACTTCAGGAGTGGATGCAGAGCGGACAGATTTTTAGCGAGGTCGAGCTGAAGGCCATTGCCCAACAGCTTCTAGACATCCTGGATTACCTTCATCAGCATCAACCACCGGTTATCCATCGGGATATTAAACCCAGCAATGTTTTGTTGGCCAATTCCAGCGGTAACAGCCCCGGACAGATTTATTTAGTCGATTTCGGTTCGGTGCAAACAACGTCTCACGGCGGCACAGTAACGGTTGTGGGCACCTACGGTTATATGCCGCCAGAGCAGTTTTACGGCCAAGCTGTACCCGCTTCAGATCTCTACAGTCTCGGTGCAACGCTGGTTTATCTGCTCACTAGAACCCACCCGGCTGATTTACCCACGCGCAGGGGGCAAATTCAATTTGAGCCTTTCAGTACAACCAGTAAGTCATTTCAGAGCTGGCTGAGAGGTCTGATTCACCCTGATATTGAGCGGCGATTTGACAGTTCCCGGTCTGCTTTAGCAGCTCTCAGCCAGGGGCTAGTTGCCCGGCAGTCAGTTCAAATTCGAAAGATCGAGAGGTCCAAGAAGACCGTTTACCTTGAAAAAGCGGCTGACTCTTTGATGATTTATGCCTGCAATCCTCCTAAAATTGCTAATTCATGGTTACCCGTTGGCTGTGCTTTTTCAATTGTTACCATAGCAACATTTTTCTTGATCTGGTACAACCTTATTTGGCTACCCATTTTCATACTAGAGATGGCGATCGGCTACTGGTTTGAAGCCAAACTCCATCATTCGAATTATGAGATGTGGAGATTTGAAGGTCATACCTTTACCGTGCGTCAGCTAGCCGCACCAGTGGAGACGATAAAAACAATCGATATATCAGATATTCAGGATATTAAAACCCGCAAGGTTTACAACGACGGCGAGGCTTACTGCTATTTCTTTGTTCTCACTGTCGAGGAGACATTCACGATTCCCATTAATTCCTGTCGGGAAGCCCATTGCCTCGAAGAAGAAATCAAAAATTGGCTGAATAGACGCTGATAAGAGAAGCCGTCATGAAGTCAATTCGAAAGGCTCAATCCTCTATTACTCGGCTGCTAGCTCAGCCTCAATGGCAGTGGTGATGCGCTCAATCTTGACCGCATAGTTGGCGATTCCTTCTCCTGTGGCACGATCGAGACCCTCTGACGTATTCAACGCCACAATTCTGGGTTCGCCATCCACCATAGCTAAAATTGGGCCGCCCGAGGAGCCGCCGTAGGTATCGCACTCATGCACAATCACGTCATTTTCGGTCTCAGCCACGATGCTGCATCCCACATGGGCGCTGGCCGACTCCCCGGGTGCCTCCTGGGGAAAGTCTGCCGAATACCCCACCATCACCAGCTGTTGCTCAAACGGGTCCGCCATCAAATCTTCAGAGTCAACGATCGACAACCCCACCACGCCGTAGATTTGTCCCAGCGGTCGATCGAGCTGCAAGAGTGCCCAGTCATCGGGATGGGGAGGGGTATTGCGATCGCTAAAATCTGTCCCCACAAATACCGCCTCCACTCGCCCAATATCCCCGTCGCTGGCCAGCTGACCGGCGATTAAATTGGGCAGAAAGACGAGGGCCTGGCTCAGCTCGCCGGTTGCGGGATCGAGCACGCAGTGAGCGTTGGTGAGCACGACGTCGTCGGCAATCAGCGTGCCGGTGCAGATATAAAGCTCACCCTCGGCAGTGAGCCCGTTGAGCCGCCCGATCGCCGTCCAGGGAAACGACTGGCTGGTGATCAGGACGCGATCGTCGTGGCTGATCACGCCGCGATCGCGCTCCGCCGGGTAGTCAGACTGGCCGAGGCCAGCGGGGATCTGGCTACCGCCATCGAAATCGAGCCCCAGGGCCGCCACATCCTCCAGCCGCACGGGGGGGCTCGTCGCCGTTTGGGCCATGAGCGCTGAATAGGAGTAAATGATGGCACTGCCTGAGGCCGCCAGGGCTATCCAGATTGCTTTACCAAACGAGATTTTCATGATGGAGAAAACAGAATGCTGCACGTGTACAGCCTCCTATTTCTAAAGTCCATTCACCTATTCACCCCTGTCTGAGGCGGTCTGAATAAGTTGAGCTCATACCGGCAATAGATGCCCTTGAGTGGCCGCTCAAGCTGTGTTTAATCGGTGTGAGTTATGTTTGAACCTCTCGAAAATTCGCCGTCCTCGGCTCTGATTGTTGCCGATCCCTACGCTGCGGGCTCTGATCCATCTCTGCTCAACAGCCCCATCGATGGCTTCGGCAACAATGGGCTGTACCCCCTGTTCGGAGCGGCTGGTTCCCCCCTGCGGGACACCGTTCCCCTCGCCTACGAAAATGGTTTCTCGACCCCAGCCGGTGACGATCGCCCCAATGCTCGCGTCATCAGCAATGCCATCTCTCAACAGGCGGGGGAGGTGCCCGAACCCCGAGGATTGACCAATCTGATCTGGGTGTGGGGACAGTTCCTCGACCACGACATCACCCTCAATCCAGACACGCCAGAGTCGGCTGGTCGCGCGCAGGCGATTCCCATCCCATCGGACGATCCAGCCCTGAATCCGACCAACGTGATCAGCCTGCGGGAGAGCGAATTTGTCCCCGGCACCGGCACCAGCCCGCAAAATCCGCGCCGACTGCCGAACGCGATTACCCACTGGGTCGATGGCTCCAACGTGTACGGTTCCGATGCCCCGCAGGCAGACGCTCTCCGGGCCTTCGTCGGGGGAGAGCTACGCACCAGTGAAGGAGAGCTTTTGCCGCTGTCAACCTCGGGAACGGGCCGCAGTGAATTTATTGCCGGTGACGGGCGGGCCAACGAAAACGCGGCGCTGACCTCGATGCACACCCTGTTTGTGCGCGAACACAATCGGCTGGCCCAGTCGCTGGCCCAGGCCCATCCCGACTGGACTAACGAGCAGCTCTATCAACGAGCCCGACAGATCAACATCGCGCAGATGCAAAACATCACGTTCAATGAGTACCTGCCGACCCTGCTGGGAGAATCGCTGCCGACCTATGACGGCTACGATCCCACGGTGAACCCAAATATCGAGCGGGTCTTTTCGGTGGCCGCGTTTCGGCTGGGGCACACCCAGCTCAGCACCGTGATTCCCCAGCTCGATCCAGAGGGCGATCCCAGCGGCGGCGACCTGCTGCTGCGCGACGTGTTTTTACCGGGGACCACGCTGCTGCAGCGCGAAGGCATCGACGGTATTTTGCGGGGGCTGGCCTCCTCCCAGAGCCAGCGCGTAGACAATCAGGTGATTGAAGATGTACGCAGCCTGCTGTTTGGGGAAGGGGCCAATTCTCCCGCCCGGGACCTGGCGGCGATTAATATCGAGCGGGGTCGCCTCAACGGCCTGGCGGACTACAACACGGTGCGCGCCACCTACGGCCTGCCCAGGGTGGCTAGCTTCGCCGACATCACCGCCGACCCCCAGCTTCAGGCTGCCCTGGCCGCTCTCTACGGCAGCGTTGACGCGATCGACGCCTTCGTCGGGCTCCTGGCAGAGGACCTGCTGCCCGGCAGCAGCGTGGGCGAAACCGTGGCCGCCATTCTGCAGGATCAGTTCACCCGGCTGCGGGACGGCGATCGCTTCTATTTTGAAAATGCCCTACCCTCTCCAGAAGCTGCGGTCATTCGCCAAACAACTCTGGCCGACATCATCCGCCGCAACACCGATACGACGGTGATCCAGGACCAGGCCTTTGCCCTCAGCCAAGTGGGCGGCGACGCCGACGAAACCCTGAACGGCGGCCTGGGGGCAGACCTGATTTTTGGCAATCCCGGCCGCGATACCCTGTGGGGCCACGGCGGCGACGACACCCTCATCGGCGGCAGCGATGACGATAGGCTATTGGGCGGCAGGGGCAGCGATCGCCTCTTCGGCAGCACCGGCAACGACCAGCTGCGGGGAGATACCGGCGACGACACCCTCATCGGCGGCAGCGGTAACGACATCCTCATCGGCACCAACGGCACGGCCCGAGGCGTAGGGGAACACGATGTGCTGATCGGCGGCCTGGGGCAGGACCGCTTCGTGCTGGGCGATCGCGATGGCGTCTACTATCTCGACGGTCATCCGGGACAGCCGGGGTTTGCCGACTTTGCCCAGATTACCGACTTCGACCTCGCCGAAGACTCGATCCAGCTTCACGGTGGCCCGCAGGACTACGCGCTAGAGCTGTTTTCCACCGGAGCGGGAACCGTCGATGCACGCCTGCTCTACCAGTCGGGGCCAACAACCGAGCTGATCGCTGGCCTGGAAAATGTGTCGAGCAACATTACCCTAGACAGCGCAGCCTTTGTCTTCGCGTGAGGGCACAATGGAAATTGAACCGGCCTACACATGGTCTTAGAGTATTCCACCTAAAAAAACATCCCGATCAGGAACGCGAACTTGGCCCAGTGGGCCGGTCGCGGAGAGACACTGGATAGGTATTTAGTTGGAACACTCTTAGCGAATGGCAACCCCCGGTTATGCGGGTTGAGCCCTAGCCAACCCAAAAGAAAGTATAGGCCGGGGGGTTGTCTCTGCTGAGTGTCTGCTAAACTAACAAAGACTAACTCTTTGGAAGCGTGGCTGAGTGGTCGAAAGCGCCTCCCTGCTAAGGAGGTAGGGGAGTAAACCTTCCCTCGTGGGTTCAAATCCCACCGCTTCCGTTTTTGAGCTACAACTCAGTGTGTTGCCTAGCTTGGCTTATCAGACGTACCCTAAGGGGTTACCTGACGCTGTAGTCAACGATTGGGCTGGCAGATGCCGCGATGGACGCGATCGAGCAGGCCAACCCCAAGCCGCTGACGAGGATTTTGTCCGGCCCAATTTTGCCCGCCCATTTGCAACGGGGAGGTGCGATCGCGTCCTGGTTCTTAGTAGCGGATTTGCAGCGTTACCTGGGCTCGGACGGTTTGCTCCCCCCCAATCACTGGGGTGGTGGCATCATCTGAGGCGGCAGCATACTCTGCTGCCCGCTGTAGGGGAATTGGCTGCGGTGGCGCAGCTCCATTGATTTGAATACCAATCACTTCCTGAACAGTCAGGTTAAGGCTGTCGAGTACGGCGCTGGCCTGGGTCTGGGCATCGGCGACGGCTTCGCGCAGGGCCTGCTGGCGGGCCGATTCTAGGGCGCTGTCGGCGGCGACGAAGCTGATGCCGCGAATTTGGTTGGCCCCCGCATTGACCGCATCATCGAGCAGAGAACCGACGCTTTCGGTGGGCATACGGAAGCTGACGGTGTTGCTGCCGCTATAGCCGATCACCTCGGAACGACCATTCTCATAGTTGTAGCGAGGGCTGAGCTGAATGCCGGTAGTTTCGAGCTTCTCGACCGATCGCGATCGCAACAACTCAACTACCGCTGCCGTGCGCTGGGCCACTTCACGCTGTACCGCCGTGGCATCGCTACCCTGCACATCGACGCCCAGATTGACCTGGGTTTTGGTGGTGGGTACCGATTCTTCGCCCTGGCCGGTTACCGTTAGGGTTCTCATTAGGGTCTCCTGGGCCGTCGCCTGGGGGGTAAATACTGGCGCAAAGCTCAGCCCTGAAGCTAGGGCGGCTGACATCAAAGCTGCGGCTGTCAGCCGCCTGGGGGAGTAGCGTTTTAGGGTCATGGGCCTCACACTTAAATAGGAGTTAGCCCATTTACTGTGCCACGTCGGCGCTGAGCCCAAGGCGTTGTTACCAATTTCGATACAGGCAGGTACCGGGCCATCGAGCTAAAAGTAGGCCACCGTGACTCCGGTGCCCCCATCGGCCTGGGCGGCGGGCTCAAACCGCTGAATCTGAGGGTGGCGCTTGAGGTAGTCATGCACCCCGGCCTTGAGCTTGCCGGTGCCATGGCCATGGATAATCCATAGGGCTCCGCTGCCTTTGGCGATCGCCTCTTCGAGCACCGCCTCCGACTCAGCCACCCGCATGCCGCGCAGATCGAGGGTATTGCGACTGGTGCGAATAGCTGGGGCCGGTGGGGCTGCCTGGGCGGCGGGCACCGTGTCGATAGGCTTGGCTTTGACCGGCACCTCAGCCTTCTCGCCCTGCAATGACTCAATATCGGCCAGGCCGACGGTGGTTTTCATCAGCCCAAAGCGCACGGTAATGCGATGGTCATCGTCGGGGGCAGTGATGACCTCGGCGGTTTGTCCCAGACTGGGAATGCGAATGCGATCGCCGACCGCAGGCCGGTAGCCCGCCTTTGCAGCCGGGGACGGCGGCTTAGGCAGGTGCGTCGATGCGATCGCATCGACGGCCGCTGTTGCCTGCTGGGCCGCTTGGGCGGTGGCATCTCCCTGCTGTAGGCGGCGAATTACCCTGGCAATGTCGCGCTTGGCGTCGGCAACGGCCTGCTGCACCGCCGCCTGCTGCTGTAGCTTAAGCGCTTGCTCGCGATCGCGCAGTAGCTCGGCCTTGTGCTGTACCTCAGCGTGGAGTTTTTCAGTGTCAGCCAGTAGATCTGCCGCCGCCTGGGCACGGGTCTCCTGTTGACGACGCTGAGCTTCTAGCCCTGCAATTACCTGGTTGACGTCCTGTTGCGACTCCACCGCCATCTGGGCAGCAGCCTCGTCGATCACATTGGCAGCTAAACCCAGACGACGGGCAATGGCCAGGGCATTCGATCGCCCCGGAATCCCCCATAGCAGGCGGTAGGTGGGCGATAGGGTGGCCTCATCAAACTCCACCGAAGCATTCTCAAAGCGTTCATCTTGATATTTCAGCGCTTTGAGCTCGCCGTAGTGGGTCGTTGCCATGGTCAACCGCGCCCGGTCGGCCAGGTACCGCAGCAGCGCAATGGCCAGGGCTGTGCCCTCAGTGGGGTCGGTGCCCGCGCCGACTTCGTCGAGCAGAACGAGAGTGTTAGCAGGGGGGGGAGCGGCGGATGAAACCACGTCACTGGAGTTAGCCACATCTAAAAGCGGTGAGAATTCGCCCCCTGGCTCCGCCCTCTCCCCTAGCTCCTCAGCCTCTCCAGAGCCCAACGCGGCTAAAATACGCCCAATTCGGCGAATATGGCCGGAGAATGTCGATAGGCTTTGCTCAATCGACTGTTCGTCGCCGATATCGGCCAATACTTGCTCAAACCAGGGCAGCTCCACGGGTTCGCGAGCCGGTATGTAAAGCCCAGCGCGGGCCATCAAGGCGGCCAGGCCCAGGGTTTTGAGGGTGACGGTTTTGCCGCCGGTATTGGGGCCGGTAATGGCCACCACCCGCAGCTCGGGGCGAATCAGCAGGTTAATGGGCACCACCTCTGGCCCTTGCTCGTGGCGCTGCTGCCAGACCAGCAGAGGATGGCGCAGCTGGCGCAGCGTTGTTTGTTCGTGGGCAGCAATAAAGCGGGGCGGGTTGGCCCCCAGCCACAGCGAGTAGCGAGCGCGGGCATGGGCCAGGTCTAGCTCGGTGACGATCGCCAGCAGATGCCGCAGATCGTCGTACACTTCGGCCACGGCGTCGCTCAGCTGCCGCAAAATAATCTCTTCTTCGGTCTTTTCCTGCCGTCGCAGCTGGCGCAGGCGGTTGCCCAACTCGACCACCCCTTGGGGCTCAATATAAAGAGTAGCCCCGCTGGCAGAGGCATCGTGAACGATGCCGGGCACAGCATCTTTTTGCGGAGCCTTCACCGGCAGCACAAAGCGATCGCCCCGCTGGGTGATCAAGGGCTCTTGCATGGCCCCAGCCTGGCGCTGCAAAAGGCGCTGCAACCGCTGCTGAATGTCTTGGCGAGTAGCCTTCATGCGATCGCGAATACCGCCCAACTTGGGGCTGGCCCGGTCAGTCACATCGCCGCGATCGTCAATGCAGTGGTAAATCTGTTTTTCCAGATCCGGGTGGGTGCTGACATCGGCTACCAGCCCCTGGAGCACCGGCAGATTCTCCGGTGGCTGGCCGTCAATCGTGCGGCGGAGCTGGCGAGCGCCATTGAGGGTGGTCGCAATCGCTAACAGGTCTTCACCACCCAGTAGTCCCTGACGGTAGGCCCGGTCGATTGCCCCCCCGACGTCACGAATGCCGCCAAAGTTAAGGCCATTGTTGCTCTGTTCGAGCCCGCTTGCCTCCTGGGTTTGAGCGAGCAGATCTACACTGGCGGCCTGACTCCCTGGCAATGCCAATGCCTGGGCGGCTAAGGTACCTCTCTTGGTCGCCGCAAACGTCGACAGGTGCTGGCAGAGCCGAGGCCACTCCAGCAGGTCTAGGGTTTCTTGCTGAATCAACAACGGGTCAGCCAGGGGATAAAACTCTCTTAACGTCTGATTTCAGTATAGATAACTCCTCTGGGCGCAACCGAGGGGACGTTCCCCAGTTGACCTAGTTAACGGCTTGATCTGAGCGCCTAGATGGCTAAAATGCCGCGCTTAACGCTCAATTTCCCGACTCTTAAGCTCAACTGCCGTAAAAATACTCAACCGTTTTGCCCTCATCCTGGTTAATTCTTGCATCGTATATGGTCTCTGTACTTCCGGCCTTGGGCAGACTGGGTTGTATTGCGATTTACTTTCCATCTATCCTCTATTGTTTTTGTCGGGCTCACCTGTGCTCAGGGACTTGCTTGCGATCCCAAGTCTACTGATCCAACCATCTCAGTTGATATCTTCTCCGTAGGCGCTTAATAGCTGTGCTTGAGAACGAGCGAAAAGAATCTATTATTCCCATCGCCACCGTTGACCCCGAGCCCCTTCGTGTCGAGGCCGGAGACAACTTGCAGCAGGTCATCACGGCTATGGCCAAGGCCCTTAAAACCTATGCTCTGGTTCATCGCGGCACAAGTCTAGTCGGCATTATCAGCTACGACAATGTGGCCCAGGCGGTAGCCCATCAGGTCGATGTTAGCGGTGCAACAGCCGAACGGTGGATGACCTCTCTAGCCGATCTCTCCTGTACCCTGGCCCCCCTCGATTGGCCTCTAGCGCTAGACCAGAAACAGCTCAATCAGCCCTACTTACCTATCGTTAATCAGACCCATAACTGCCTTGGGCTGTTGGCCCCCGATGGATTCTACCCCCTGGCTCCAGCGGCGATCGCAGGCACCCAGACCGAGCTGACCGCCTGCTATCACTCAGCCGCCCTGCTTAACCAGCAGCGAGAGCACCTGGCACTGGCCCTTGAAGGGGCCCAAATGGGCACCTGGGACTGGGATTTAGCCCAGGGCACTATGGTTATCTCTGGCGAGCTAGAGACTCTGTTGGGCCTGGCTCCTGGCGAGTTTGATGGCACCTACGACGCGCTCTTCAACCGCGTCCATGAGCACGACCAGGCCAGGGTACATGAGGTTTTGCAGCAGTCAATTCGCCAGGGGCAGGGTTATAATCTGGAGTTTAGAATTTACCACCGCGATGGCCGCATCCGCTGGCTGTCGTCGCGGGGGCAGGTGTTTGACAATGGGCAGCAGGCCCCCCGACTGGCCGGAGTGACCCTCGATATTTCTGAGCAAAAACGAGCTGAGGCCGAGATCGCGCACCAGTCGCAACGGGAGCGATTAGTGGGCGAAATTGCGCAACGTATTCGTAATCTGCTGGACTTAGACAGCATTCTGGGACAAACCGTAACTTTGGTGCGAGAGTTTATTGCCGCTGACCGGGTAATTATGATTCAGTGTGGAGCCGACATGGGCGGTGAAGTAATCCAAGAATCCTGTGAGGCATCCTACTCGCCAATGCTGGGCTGGGCCTTGCGCGACCCGTGGTCGGTGGGCGAAACCTTTCTCAAACACTACCGCGAGGGACGGGGACTGGCCGTTGAAGACGTCTACACCCAAAACCTGCCGACCAACCAGCTGGAATTTCTGGAGTATTTTCAGATCAAGGCAGAGATTGTGGTGCCTCTACTACACGAACAAACCCTGTGGGGGCTGCTGATTGCCCACCAGTGTAAGGCACCTCGGGCCTGGCGCACGGCAGATGTGCGCCTCCTGCAAAGCTTGGCCACTCAGGTGGGAATTGCGATTCAACAGGCTAAACTGCACCGTGAGCTGACCCTGGCCAACCAGCAACTTAAGCGCATGGCCTATCTAGACGGGCTTACCCAGGTGGCCAATCGTCGCCGCTTTGAGCAGTACCTTGAGCAAGAATGGCGGCGTATGAGCCGCGAAAATGCCCCCCTGGCGATTGTGATGGCCGATATTGACTGTTTCAAGGGCTTTAATGACAAATATGGTCATCAAGCGGGTGACAACTGCCTGCGGCTGGTGGGTCGCGCTATCAGTCGGGCTGCCAAACGCCCTGGTGACTTGGTGGCCCGCTACGGGGGTGAGGAGTTTGTGATTGTACTCCCTAACACCGATGTGGAGGGGGCTGAAAGCGTGGCCGAAGATGCGCGTTTGATGGTGCGTCACCACCGCATTCCCCATGCCGATTCGTCGGTAGCCAAGGTGGTAACCATGAGTTTGGGGGTAGCCAGCCTGGTGCCTGACAGCAGCCAAAGCCCCACTAGCTTGATCAAATTGGCCGATGCCGCTCTGTATGAGGCCAAACGCGCTGGGCGTGACCAGGTTAGAACAGCGTCGGCTTGAGTGAGGTCGGGTGGGCTAGCAACGTGTTGACCTGCTCGGGAGCTAGAAAACAGGCGGCCCTGCCTCGATGTATAGCCGGGGTGGCGCAGTTGTTTAGATGATGGGATGGTCGGGTTGCCCCTGGCGCTGGCGGCATTGCAGGGGGAAGATGGCTACATGATTGCCCGAAGCGCTGGCGATGACCCAGCAAATCCCTGGGCCGCGTTAAATATAGCGGTGTGCAAGTGAAACAAGTACACTCTGTTCCCTGTCACCTACTCCCTGTTCCCTTTGGACTGTACTTAAGCAACATGAATAAGGCTGTATTTCCCGATCGCGCTGTGGTAGATGTCACCCTATCTTAGGGATATAGCATCAGCTTTGACCCAGGGCTATGACAACTCGCATTCTGTAGATTCAACCGGGCCAACCACTTGCCAATTTGCACACTTCTGCTTGAGCATAGAGGGCAAGGTAAGCGGCCATAGCAGCGCGGCGAGGAGGATGAATCCCCAGGCAGCAGGGTTTAAAACAGATGAGTCTGGATCTTGGATTAGGGCTTGAGAGGCAACGGTGGCAACAACGGTGGCCGGCAAAAAGAAGAACAACAACATAGGGTGACCTTTCTGATTTATGTCTGTGGGGTCAGCGTTACTCGCTGTGTATATCCGTCATTATTAGCGACTGGGCCTCGAAATACAGTGCCAAAAATACGCAAATATGTATTATTTAATTCTCAAGATGATCATGAAATTACGTAAGTGCTCGACAAGCTGCCGACCTGGTGCCACAGGATATCTGCGAGCAAATCAGGCCTAACGGTATCAGGATGCGCGCTCATGGTCTTAGATATAGTTGCCGATTTATTTTGAAACTGCCTCAGATTCTAGAGAGGGTTGCAGCGCCGCTGAGACCGTTGGCTGTGCAGTTACCTCTTCCACTCTCAACGTCAGGGGCGCCGCAATTAAAAAGCAAACGCCGCCGAGCACCACCGCCAGCAAACGGTCATTGTCGAGCAGGTTGGCCATAATCCACCCCAGACCTAACGAGATGATGATCTCGGGCAACACAATGAACATATTAAAAATGCCCATATAGATGCCGCCCTTGCGGGCGGGCAAAGCCCCAGCCAGCATGGCATAGGGTAAAGATAGAATGCTCGACCAGGCCACCCCTAGGCCAACCATCGGCAGTAGCACCCAGCCAGGCGATGGCACAAACCAGAGCGAAATTAACCCCAACCCGCCACAGGTGAGGCACAGCGCATGGGCAATGGGGCGACTAGTCGCCGCCGCCAAGCGAGGCAGCAAAAACGATATCCCAAAACAAACTGCGTTGTAAGCCGCAATGCAGATACCCGCCCACTCAATGCCTTGACTGTAGAGCGGCGAAGATTCATTGCCTGCCCCAAACAAGTTGTGGGCCACTGCCGGAGGGAAGTACAAAAAGACGCAGTACATGCCCAACCAGCTAAACGCCTGCACCCAGGCCAATTGCCGCATCGTTGTCGGCATTTGCTGAAAGGCTGTCATAATTTCCCGGGCCGTGGCACCGACACCGAGTCGTCGCTCCTGCTGTTCTCGAAAGGCCTCCATATCCCGGGGGGGCCGTTCTTCGGTGGTGAAAACGGTCCATACAACGGTGCCGAGAAAAAATGCCGCCCCAGTGTAAAACGAAATCTTGACCACCAGGGGCACACCGTCAGTAACACTGTCGTGCACCCCAAAGATATTAGACAACACCCAGGGCATAGCGGACGCCAGCACTGCCCCTAGACCGATGAATAGACTCTGCATGGCAAAGCCCTTGGTGCGCTGCTTGGGAGGCAACAGATCACTCACAAAGGCTCGAAAGGGTTCCATGCTGATATTGGCTGCCGTGTCTAAAATCCAGAGCAGACTGACCGCCATCCAAAGGCTGCCAGCATTGGGCATCCACAGCAACGCCAGGGACCCAAAGATGGCTCCAATCAGGAAATAAGGGCGGCGGCGACCTAAAAGCCCCCAAGTGTTGTCGCTGAGGTTGCCGATGATGGGTTGTACAATCAACCCGGTGAGGGGGGCCGCTAGCCACAGAATCGGAATTTGATCGGCATTGGCGCCTAGGTGCTCAAAGATAGCGCTGGTATTGGCCATCTGCAATCCCCAGCCAAACTGAATGCCGAAGAAGCCAATATTCATATTCCAGAGCTGCCAGAAGGCTAACTTAGGCTTTGCCTGTGGTGAAGTCAAACAATTTCTCCAATTCCATCGGGGGCGGCGGCAATCTACAGCAACCAGAGTGCTTTAGCCCTTGCCGTTACGCCACTATCTGCCACAGTTGGGAAGTCTTCACCTGCCTCTACGGCTATATGACTTCCTAGGGCGAACCAAGAGCAACTTTTTTGCTCTTGATACAGGTCAATATGCCACGTAGCTCTGAATTAGCACTGCTAAACAGACCACAGAAATGGCTATGGGAGCCTTTGGGGATTTTGCTGACAAGTTTTGTCAGGCCATCAGGGCTTTAGATCTGTAGGCGGCGGCGATCGCACCAGCTAAGATCTGTAACCCAGATGGTTTAGACGCTAGCGTGTTGCTGGGATGCTGGAGTTGCCAATACACAGAGCGTACTGCCATTGACTCATACTGCCGTTGACTATTGTGACAAACTTTTGGCCACAGTGCATCTTACCGAAGATCAATGATCGCCTCAGCCATGCCCGTAGTTGGCCTCAGCCATAGAGTCTTGCCGGGAACCTATAACAAAAGCAGCAGGCCAGATATGGCCGGTAGCAGATTGGTACACTCGGCCACCAACTTAGTTGTTTCAGATAACCCTGCGGTGGTGCCCTTCAATATTTTCATCGCTGTTTTAGCGGCCTTTTGCAGGGCACCATCTTCAGGCTTCTGACCGGCCTCTGCCAGGGTCTGAACCTGGGCGAGAGCTTCGGCTTTATCTTCGGGTTCCAGGGCTGGCTCGGCTTCGATCGCATCCTGAAGCTGCTTTAGCAGGGCCTTCAGTTCAGCCTTTTCTGCCGAATCATCGGGGAGTTGAGCAATGGAGTTGGTGACGTTGCCGCTGATGGTGCCAAGGTTCATGACGCCACTGACGTTGCCCCCCACCAGGCCGCTGACGTTGCCGATATCGCCGCCTGCGTTGATGTTGATTGAGCTTTTTTCGGTCACGGTATCCCCCAGGCTGTAAACGGTTTCTACATAAAATTTGTCGCTTTTGATCGCGGTCGTCACCATACTTTCCAGGCTGCGAATGCGCTCGTCTTTTTCGGCCATGCCGGCTAATAGAGATTGTAGGTCGGCATAGGGCATGGCCGACATTTCTCGGTACGCGGCGAAGTACTCGGCACTGAGCTGAGAGCGATCGGCAGCTCCCCTGACCTTGGCCTGCAATCGCACTTTGTCGTCGCCGCGTCCTTCGAGGGCAACGACTTCGAGATCGGCTTCGGGGTAGTGCTCTGAGAGCTGTTTGAGGGCAACTGCCGCAGCGGCGGGGTCAATGCCCTCGTGGTGAAACAAGTCTAGGGTCTTAAACTGCTGCGCCACGACTCGTAGATCAACATTCTGCGTTTGATAGAGGTTCAGCGTTTTGATGATCGGCGCAATGAAGTCGGCAAAATCGCCGGGTTCAAAGTTCTCGTTGCGGTTGTCGGGCTTGCGGCAGGGGTCGGGGTCGGCTTTGGTGGGTAGCTGCATGTAGACGTAGTCGCACTTGACCCCGTCAAAGTTAGTGTCGGTTGAAATACTCCAGTCTTGGATGATCGCCCCGGTTAAGCTGGCACCGCTAAGGTTAGCGCCGTAAAGCTGCGTCTGTACGAGCTTGGCGCGATCGAGGTTGGCCCCTTCTAGCGTTGCTTCGCTGAGCTTGGCACCTATGAAGCTGGCGTCTGCTAAGTTAGCACCCTGCAAATTGAGTCCGCGTAGGTCCATGTGATCAAAATTCTGGTCTTGCCCATTGAGGGTAACCACCAGCTGACGAATTTTGGGATCTTCTAGGTAAGTTCCAGTCGTTCGCGCTTTAGAAAGACTCGCTGCTTGAAACCAGCGAACACGAGTGAGGTTTGCTTGGCGAAAATCAGCCTGCCTGAGCTTCGCCGCAGTGAAGTTGGCATCGGTCAGATCAGTTTTTTGAAAGCTTGTTCCTCTATAGGTACAGATCGCGATCGCAATCTTGCGAATTAGTGCGTATTTAGAATCGCCTTCGACCGCCCGCTTACTAATGTAAACACTTAGGGCTAATAATACCGAAAACGTCAGAACCGCAGCCGCTACCGCTACAATCACAGGTGTTTCCGTTGCGCCCTCAGCTCCAGATACTATCCCTAGCGGAGCACCAGCTAGAATGGCTAGGGTGATCAAGGCAATCATCCATTTGCCAGACGAGATTCGAGCTGCTGTTACAGCAATGGTTCCGGTCACTACGGCAGCGATTTCAACAGCGAGTCCAAATACAAAAATGAGGAATATAAGTTTTGTGTTGTTCATCGTTGGCAGCACAAGGGGAATTGTGATAGCTGCTGTAATAGCAAGCGCAAATCCCCACATCACATTGCCAAAGCCCCGCCAAAGTGAAATTCCAATAAATGCGATAAATAACAGTGACGGGGCTGTGACAGCAAAAGCTTTTCCGGTAACCGTTGCCGTTATTGGAATTGCGGTGGCAACAAATGCTCCTGTATAAGCAGAGATAAGACCGACTATTGCACTTAAAACTAATAAGCCGACTTTTAGGCCTATATTCCATCCGAAACTTAAGCCAGTGCGAGCACCTTCAAGATTAGTAGCTATTAAGCTAATGCTGGAAAAGTTTACTCCTCGAATATCAGCGCTGCTCAAGTCTACACCAGCGAAAATCTCTCCCTGCCGTAGCCTTTTACGTAGATTTTGGTGGTCAATGATTACAGTCATCGTTATGAGCAAGAATGACCCGACCTACTGTATATCGGCTCAGCAACTAGGTGAAACTAAATGTAGACATTTCAAACCAAAAAACAAGTCAGCTGTTAGATGCCCACTGAACACAGCTGTTGCTCAGGTCAAGGCATTCATTTTGGCAAGCCATTAATTACACGACCGCTTTCTAAAGCAGTCTGCTATCGTCTGACCATCGTCACCACAGGCACCGTACTTGATGTACTCACCAATATACTGATTAAAAGCAGAGGAGGAGTCGTCTCCCTTCTCGCGACGAATACTTAAATCTTCAAGATTGTTTTGTGAGAAAAAATCTTGAGTGTCTACCCCCATGTCTTGAAGAGTAGAAGCAGCTCTCCACCGGATGTTAATGTTCTCATTTTGGTTGTTCATCACGGCTTGCAGGGGCTCTACCGCATCAGCAGTTGTATCAGGTGGCATTTCGCCTAGCGTAAAAGCGGCACCATAGCGAACTTTCTCATCTGGGTGCTGTAAAGCCGCTATCAATTCAGGGACAGCTCTAGGACCAATACTAGCGATGGCAAGTGCCACCTTCTCCTGACGAAAAAGAGCTCCAAAGCAATCCCCCTTATCTCTTATGTAAGCAAACTCATCATTTAAGCTTTGTTCTTGAACAGCCAAACTTGATTGTGGATATTCCCAATCGTCAAACAGAGTGATCAGAGTTGGCACGGCTGACTGTGCGGCTGGGCCTATTTCACCCAAAGAATCAATCGTTTGTTCGATAACAAGGAGATTAGGTTCACCTTTATCGTTTAGCAGTTCTATCAAGGGATCAACTGCGTCTTCTGCATTGGGGCCAAACTTCCCGATTGCGCTTAGGGCACTTCTCCTTACAGTATCCCAATCGGCCTTATCTTTTGCGATCGCAAGTAGACTCGGCATAACTCGATCTGCTTCTACTTCGATATCGCCTAGCGCTTCAATGGCAGCTCCTCTAACATCGTTACCGTTACTTTTATCTTCTGCAATTTCAATTAGAGCTGGGACGGCTTGTCTTGCGTCCGCCCCAATACTACCCAGTGCTGCAGCCGTATCAGACCGAACACTATCGTCATCATTTCTATCTTTTGCAATTTCAACCAGATCTGGAATGGCTTGTTTTGCGTCCACCCCGATATTGCCCAGTGCTGCAGCTGCCTGCCATCGAAGTACTTTAGCTGCATTGTTTCGATCAATATTGTCGTAGACGCTTTTATCGTTTGCAATTGCAAGTAAACTGGGAACAACAAGGCCCGGATTAGAGTCCCCAATATAGCCTAACGCCTCAACAGATTTATTTCGAACAGAAGGATCCTCATTCTCGCTGGAGGATAACTCTATAAGGCGAGGAAGGGCTTCTTGTGCATTTGCTCCCATAAAGCTCAACGCTTCAGCAGCACTAGCTCGAATAGAGGCATCATTATCGGAGAGCAATGCTATAAGGGTTGGTATTGATTCTTGGGCATCTGCATTCAAGATACCTAAAACCATAGCTGAATATGTGAAACTATGGTTGTTCTTAGTAGGGTCAGTATATTCTCCGCCGCTCTCCATTCTAGAAATAGCGGTTGAAACAGCTTGAGACTTTTCTGCTGGACGCAAGTTCCTAAGGGCAGGAGCAATGTTCTTAAAAGACCAGGCATCGATATAGTTCACTAAGGCCTCTACCCTTGATGACCAAAGAACTTCAGAATCCAGGGGATCAAAGATGCCGTCTTCTTTTAGACCAAAAAACGTCTCAAATTCCTTTAGAGCGTTTTGAGTCGCTTGGTCAAACTTATTCGTGTCCGCTGCTTCTGGCGATTGTCCTGTCAGCGGAAAACCCCAGTTCTTGAGCTGAGTTTTTAGTAGGCGTACCTCCTCGCCCTCGTCACCGAGCTTGAGGGCGGCGCTATCTTCTGGCGCGTAACACATCTTGCCGTCTTCGATCGCTTTAGCGGTCTGCTCATCTACAACGCCATTCATCAGCAGGCCATGCTGCCGCTGCAAACTCTTGACGGCAGCTACTGTCAGCTCATCATAGCTATCAGCATTCGTCACTACTTGAGGCAAGCACCATGCTTTACGGAGCCGATCTTTTAAGTATTCGACTTCTGTACCTGAGTCTCCAGGCTGCAGGGGGGGGGCGGCTTCAGTCGATTGAGAACCCGTGATGTACGCGCAAACAGCTATGCACAAACCCACCATGCCCCTGAGGGGTTTGAGGGCCATAGGCGGCGTTTCTTCGTTCTGCTCGTAGATGCAGCTGTAGTGTAGATGAGCTAAACCTTCCAGCATTGGCGGGCACAGTGGTAGGGCAATGCACAGTAGTACTCTACCGACCTTCTCAGCAAAGGACAAGCGCCTGATCTGCTTGAGCATAGTTGGCTTTATCAGCAGCACTTGAGGAGCGTATTTGACTGCTGTGAGAATTACTAACCGGCAGTGTAGGCAGAGCGTTGATCACAGATTGATTACCTGCCAGGTCTTAAATTCTCCAGATGCGTCTTGGGTTAGGCGCGATCGCTGGGAAGCGCTGACTCTGGAGCAGCGGGAAGGGCTGATTTGATTCTTCTGTGTCCAGATTTTGTGGTGGAATTTCGGTCTAATACGAAATCCGACTTGGGAAACCCCGGTTCATAATCAGGAACCTCGTAGGGGCATAGCATGCTATGCCCCTACAAACCGGGGGTATTCAGGTAGGATTCGGTATAAGAGTATGCCACCTAAAAAACATCCTGACCAAGAACGCGAACGCAGTTTTATCAGATTTTAGGCTGCCGTTGAAACCCATTGGGGTTGAGTACGTTGTGAATTGCATAGTTCGAAAAGATGGCGCTGGTATGGCCATCTGCTATCTACACCGCAATGGCCTCGGCTCGCAGGCGATCGATCAGCGCCTTCAATCCGTAGGGGTTAACGCGATAGCTGAGGGGATGGGCTATCAACCGCGCGGTGCTGTGGTAGAGCACTTCGAGTTCCATCAGGTTGTTCTCTTTTAGGGTTTTGCCAGTGGAAACCAGATCCACGATCGCCTCCGACATGCCCGTGATCGGCCCTAGCTCCACCGAGCCGTAGAGCGGCACAATCTCCACGGGCAGATCTAGGCTTTGAAAGTAGTCGCGGGCGCAGTTGACATATTTAGAGGCTACTCGGCTATGGGCGGGCAGATCTAGCGCCGAGCGGTAGGGGCTGCTAGTCTTGACCGCGACTGACAGGCGACAGCCACCAAAGCCCAGATCGGCCAAATGGGCGACGGTGGGCTTTTTCTCTTGTAGTACGTCGTAGCCCACTATGCCCAGCTGGGCCTGACCGTATTCCACATATACCGGCACATCTTGGGCGCGCACCAGTAGCCCGTTAGCCTGGCCCGTGGGTTCGGTGATCTGGAGTTGGCGGTTGGCACTGTCTAAAAACAGGCTGAAATCGAGGCCCACGGCCTTGAGCAATACAATACTGTCTTTGAGCATGCCGCCCTTGGGCAGCGCGATGGTAAGCATGGTAGAACGTCTTGAAAGGTGCGTATTGGGAACGTGGATGGTAGAGCCGAACGACAGAATATCTACCCCACGATATCTGTCCTCAGTCCTCAGTGGGGTCAACCGGTGTAGGCAGCACCAGCTCATAGAAGGACAGATCTAGCCATCGGCCAAATTTGAAGCCTGCTTGTCGAATGGTGCCGCAGTGAACGAAGCCCAAACTCTCGTGCAGGTGGATGCTCGCGGCGTTGGTCGCGTCGATACCTGCTACGAGGATATGATAATTCTGCGCCTGCGCGGCGGCGATCAGTTCTTGCAGCAAACGCTTGCCGAGCCCCTGACTGCGAAAGCGGGCATCGACGTAAACCGAGTGCTCGACCGAATACTTGTAGGCTGGCCACGCTCTGAAGGTGCCGTAACTGCCAAACCCCATCAGATCGCCTAACTCATTCTCAATTCCAATCACGGGAAAGTTTCCCGTTGTCTTGGCGCTGAACCACTCGGTCATCATCTCAGGGGTGCGGGGCTTGTAGTCGTAGAGCGCCGTAGAATTGAGAATGGCCTCATTCAATAGCGCTAGAATCTGCTCTCCATGGCGTTCTGGCTCGCACTTGACAATTCGCATCATCTTGCAGCGGTTGACGTTAATAAACAACGGCATAGGTCGAGGGTGGGCTTTGCACTCATCGTCTCTGGCGGAGAAACCTCGACAGCAATGGGTTTTGTTGGGTGCTGTTGAGGCAATTCTGGCCATAGAATTACTTGACAATTTCGCTGCCTCTCAAGGGTGCAGCCCTGCGCCCCTACCTTGGGGGTAGCTTTTTTTCCAGCAGCCTCTTTAGCGCTCTATCCGCGAAACTTTTCGGTGATCCGGCGCATCGCCTCATTCACATTGTCGCGGCTGTTAAAGGCCGAGATCCGGAAATAGCCTTCGCCCGCCGCGCCAAAGCCCGAGCCGGGAGTGCCGACGACGTTGCAGCTGTGCAGCAGCTTGTCAAAAAAGTCCCAGCTGGTGAGGTCGTTGGGGGTTTTGACCCACACGTAGGGGGCGTTGACGCCGCCATAGACGGCGATGCCAGCGGCGGTGAGCTGCTCACGAATAATGCGGGCGTTCTCCATATAAAAGTCGATCAGGGCCTTGGTCTGGGCCTGACCCTCGGGGGAATACACCGCCTCGGCTCCGCGCTGCACGATGTAAGATACACCGTTGAACTTGGTGGACTGGCGGCGGTTCCACAGCCCGTGCAGAGCCACTTCGCTGCCGTCGGCGGCTTTGCCCATGAGGGTTTTGGGCACTACTGTCAGGGCGCAGCGGGTGCCGGTAAAGCCCGCATTCTTAGAAAATGAGCGAAACTCGATCGCACAGTCCCGCGCTCCCTCGATTTCATAGATCGAGTGGGGGATGGTGGGGTCGGTGATAAACGCCTCGTAGGCGGCGTCAAACAGAAGGATCGAGCCGTAGGCGCGGGCGTAGTTGACCCAGGCTTGCAGGTGCTCTTTGCTGGCCACAGCTCCGGTAGGGTTGTTGGGGAAGCACAGGTAGATCAGGTCAACTTTTTCGTTGGGAATACTGGCGGTGAAAGCGTTTTCAGCGCTGATGGGCAGATAGGTGAGCCCCTCGTACTCGCCATTTTCGCTGGCGGGGCCGGTGTGACCGGCCATGACGTTGGTATCGACATAGACCGGATAGACCGGGTCGGTGACGGCGATGGAGTTGTCGCTGCCCAAGATATCGAGAATATTGCCACAGTCACACTTGGAGCCGTCGGAAATAAAGATTTCGCTGGCGTCGATGTCGCAGCCACGGGATTGGAAGTCGTGCTGGGCAATTTTTTCTCGTAGCCAGCCGTAGCCCTGTTCGGGGCCATAGCCTTTGAACCTGTCGCGATCGCCCATGTCCTCTACCGCCTGAATCATGGCGGTGCGGCAGGCCTCGGGCAGGGGCTCAGTGACATCGCCAATGCCCAGTTTGATGATTGGCGCGGCGGGGTTGGCCTCGGCAAAGGCACTTACCCGGCGAGCAATTTCAGGAAACAGGTAGCCCGCTTTGAGCTTGAGGTAGTTGTCGTTGATGGTGGCCATGGGGCGTTGCGCGATGACGCGATGATGAGAGTTACTTAACCCAGGGTACAGCGCGATGGCGATACCAGACCCGGAAACCCCTGGGTCATTCAGAGACTAGCCGGGGACGCTACTATGGGGTGTCCCTGCTACTGCCCTATGACCATGGCTCCCGCCCCATCCACCAGCCAATCTTTCGGCAAAAAACTCTACGAAGGCAAAGCCAAAATCATCTATGCCACCGACGACCCGGCGGTGCTGCTGACCTACTTTAAAGATGATGCTACGGCGTTTAATGCCCAAAAGAAAGGTCAGATTGTCGATAAAGGAAAGATTAACTGCGCGATTTCTACCTATCTATTTCAGCGACTGACCGCAGCGGGCCTTGAGACCCACTGGCTAGAGACCACGGGCGATCGCACCATGCTGGTCAAAGCGCTCGACATCATTCCCCTCGAAGTCGTGGTCAGAAACCTGGCGGCGGGTAGCCTGTGTAAGCAGACCGGCCTGCCCCTGGGCCAGCGATTAGAGCCATCCCTGGTGGAGTTTTACTATAAAAACGACGCCCTGGGCGACCCGCTGCTGACAGGCGATCGCATTCGCGCCCTGGCCCTGGCCAGCGAGGAACAGATTGACACATTGCGCCGTCTTGCCCT
The DNA here is from genome assembly GCF_015207395.1 of Nodosilinea sp. LEGE 07088. Lineage (GTDB taxonomy): Bacteria > Cyanobacteriota > Cyanobacteriia > Phormidesmidales > Phormidesmidaceae > Nodosilinea. The sequence goes on along the minus strand of NZ_JADEWX010000035.1, from coordinate 8,666 downwards.
CAACATCAACCAAGTCTTGACGGATTTTTTTATGGGCTGTGCCATTACCCTGGTCGATTTCAAGCTTGAGTTTGGTATCGATACCCAGGGGCAGATTTTACTGGGCGACGAAATCAGCCCTGACACCTGTCGCCTATGGGATCAAGCCACCGATGATGAGGCTGGGCGGGTACTCGATAAAGATCGATTTCGGCAAGATCTGGGCCAGGTAGAAGCCGCCTACCAACGGGTGCTAGATAAGGTGGTGGCACAATCCACCAAGAATTAGCGCCATCAATGCGGTAGAATTTGTCCGATTGCGGCGGCTACGGCCCGCCCCAGGGCTATTTCCCCTGGCTCTCAGCCCGGGGAGAGGGTCTTTGATTGGTGTGTGGACGTGTTTAGCAGGTGTGTTTTAGATGCGGGTATCTCCTAAGTTATTAGCGCTTTTGGCTGCCTCAGGGTTGTTGGGGTTAGTTGCTGCTCCAGCCCTGGCCAATCCGACCACTGCCCTCGAGTCGTCTCCAGAGCCCAGCCCTAGCGCAGCTGATGCAGACTATGAGCTAAACGCCTCGAGCCTGGCGGCCCCACTGCCTACCCAGGCCCTGGGCGACAGCGAGCCTACCGACACCCTCGATTTTGGTCGCTTGCAACCCGACTCTAGCCCCAGCCAAGTTGCTGAAACGCTCCAGGGGGCGATCGATGGCTATCGGGGTTCTGGGGGTGACAGGCTTAGCCAAGCGGCAGACTCTGCCGCCCCAACCCAGCTCGATGCGCTAGATAATCTCGAGCTCAGCCAGATCACTGAGGCCCCATCCGACCTTGGAGACGGGAGCGAATTTAGCCAGGCGATCGAAACCCAGGGTGACTTGCCCGACAGCCTCGACCTGAGCCAGACCCCCAGCACCCAGCGAGAGATCACGCCTGAAGAAGCCCAGCGCATCCTTGACGGGGCTGTGCAGCGTCGGAACCAACCGCAGGCCACTCCCGATGAGTCAGGTCAGGTCGATGCTGATGAAGATGTCGATGAAGCCATCGATGAAGCCACAGATGAGTCGGCGGAAGAAGCCCCTGAAGAGCCCGTTGAAGAAGCGGAGGAAGAGCCCCGGGTGCTGGTGGCCGAAGTCGAGGTCCAGGCCAGCCAGGGTGAACTTGACCCAGAATTGGAGAATCTGATCTACAGCGTAGTGGAGACTCAGGCTGGCCGTACCACGACCCGCACCCAGCTACAGCAAGATATCAACAGCATCTTTGCCACCGGTTTCTTTGCCGATGTCGATGCCAGCCCCGAAGATACCGATCTGGGGGTACGGGTGACCTTTATCGTGGCACCCAACCCAGTCCTCACCGACGTCCAGGTTGAGGGTAACGAGGTATTGCCCCAAACCGTAGTTGACGATATCTTTGCCGAGCAAAAGGGTGAAATCATCAATCTGATCGATTTTCAAGAAGGCATTCTAGAGCTCAACCAGTGGTATCAAGACCAGGGCTACGTGCTGGCCCAGGTGGTGGCGGCTCCCCAGGTGTCGCCTGAGGGCGTGGTCACCCTGGAGGTGGCTGAGGGCGTCATCGAAAATATCGAAGTGCGCTACATCAATGAACTAGGCGAGTCCGTCGATGAAGAGGGTAACCCTATACAGGGGCGCACCCGACCATTTATCGTCACGCGCGAATTTGAGACTCAGCCCGGCGATGTCTTCAACCAGGCCGATATCGAAGAAGATTTTCAGCGAGTATTTGGGCTAGGCATCTTCGAAGATGTCGTTCCTGGGCTCGAACCTGCTCCCGAAGACCCACGACAGGTCACCGTAATTGTCAATATCCGGGAGCGCAATACCGGCTCGGTGGCCGCTGGCCTGGGCTTTAACTTTACCGGTGACCTGTTTGGTACCGTCAGCTTCCGCCAAGATAACTTCGGCGGCAACAATCAGAAGTTTAGTGCCGAGGCCCAGATCAGTACCCGAGATTTGTTGTTTGACATATCTTTTACCGACCCCTGGATTGCCGGTGACCCCTTCCGCACCTCCTACACCGCCACGGCCTTTGCGCGATTGGCCAACAACCTCAACTTTGATGGTGGCCCCACCCCGATCAATTTGTCCAATGGCGACCAGGTGCGCATTCGACGATTAGGCACGGGGATTACCTTTAGCCGTCCTCTGGATAATGGCTGGACGGTGGCGGTGGGCACCCTGATTCAAAACGTGTCGTCTCGCGACCAGGGCGGACGAGTCAACGCGGTTGATGCGGCAGGTAACCCCCTCACCGCTAGCGGTACCGGGGTCGATGATCTCTGGACCTTCCCCCTTAGCGCCACGCTGGATAGTCGCAATGACGCGTTTAACCCCACCAGTGGCAGTGTTCTGCGCCTCAATACAGAGCAGTCGGTGCCCTTGGGACGGGGCAGCATCTTTATGAATCGACTGCGGGGCAGCTATAGCTACTACATTCCCTTGAGGCTGTTGAATTTCACCGAAGGACCCCAGGCCCTTGCCCTCAACGTCCAGGCGGGCACAATTATAGGGGATGTGCCACCCTACGAGGCCTTTGCGCTCGGCGGCACCAACTCTATTCGGGGCTATGACGAGGGCGAGGTGGGCAGTGGCCGCAGTTACGCCCAGCTCACCGCTGAATATCGCTTCCCGCTGTTTTCGTTTTTGGGTGGAGCCCTGTTTGTGGATGTGGGGACTGACTTGGGCAGCGGTAACGCGGTGCCCGGTGCTCCAGGGCCATCGCGAGGTAAGCCCGGTAGCGGCATTGGCTACGGGGCCGGGGTGCGGGTTTCAACTCCGCTGGGGCCACTGCGGATAGACTATGGCTTTAATAACCAAGGGCAAGGCCGCATTCACTTTGGTTTTGGGGAGCGGTTCTAATGGTGCAGGTAAACATCGAGCGCGATACCCTGGCCGCTTGGGCCTTTACCGAGGCCCAAACTACCCTGGCGACCACCGTTGAGAGAGCAGGGGTAGGGCTGCATTCTGGGATGACCACTCACGTGACCTTGCGATCGGCAGAGCCCGGCCAGGGACGATATTTTGTGCGTACCGATTTGCCGGGTCAGCCAGTGGTGCTAGCGAACCTGGAAGCTATAAACCCGACCATGCTTTCGACCGAGCTACGCCAGGGAGAGGCGTCGGTACGCACGGTGGAACATCTGCTGGCAGCGCTGGCGGGTTTAGGGATCGACAATGTACGCATTGAAATTTCTGGCCCTGAGGTGCCGCTGCTCGATGGGTCAGCCCTCGGTTGGGTCGATGCCCTGCGCCGAGCGGGGCGACACAGCCAGCCAGTGCCCCGTACCCTAGCCCGCATCGATCGGCCAGTTTCAGTACACCGTGGCGATGCCTTTGTCGCGGCGTTTCCGGCATCATCCTGGCGCTTTACCTATGGCATTGACTTTGAGGTGGCTGCTATTGGCAACCAATGGTTTAGCTGGTCACCTGACCGTAACCCTTTTGGCCCCGAGGGCTTCGCTAACGTCGTGGCTCCGGCTCGCACCTTTGGTCTAGCTCACCAGGTTGAGCAATTGCAGGCCAATGGATTGATTCGAGGTGGTAGTCTCGACAATGCCCTGGTATGCAGCCAAGCAGGTTGGCTCAACCCGCCTCTGCGGTTTGACAATGAACCCGCTCGCCATAAAATGCTCGATTTGATTGGCGATCTCAGCTTGTTAGGCACGTTGCCGGTGGCCCATGTCGTGGCCTATAAGGCTAGTCACAGTCTGCATGGTGAGCTAGCCAAAGCACTGGCTTCAGCCCTAATCTATGGCGAGGGTACCCTCTAGTGGCAAAATCAAGCTAGGCAAATGCCCATGGCTAAGTCTCGGTTTGCGCCTCGGGGTGCTGAACGTTTGCTTGGCGACCCTGTTGACCCCTAATCTATCCATCGTGATTGACGTAACTTCTCCTGGCCCTGTGACTTCGACCCTTGATTCTGCTCAGACAGGAGCGCTAGACTCCACGTCTACTAAGACTGAATACAGCGCTGAAGAAATTTATGCGCTGCTGCCCCATCGCTATCCCTTTGCCCTGGTCGATCGCATTGTCGGCTATGTACCGGGCAAGCAGGCTACGGGCATTAAGAATGTTACGTTCAATGAACCCCAGTTTCAGGGGCACTTTCCGGGTCGACCGATTATGCCGGGGGTACTGATTGTGGAGGCGATGGCCCAGGTGGGTGGGGTGGTGCTGACGCAAATTCCCGGGGTGGAGGGGTTATGTGTTTTTGCTGGCATCGACAAGGTACGCTTTCGTCGCCCGGTGGTACCTGGCGATCGCTTAATTATGACCGTGGAGCTGCTAGCCATAAAACGCCTGCGATTTGGCAAAATGTATGGTCGAGCTGAGGTCGATGGTCAACTGGCCTGCGAAGGTGAAATGATGTTTTCGGTAGTGGCGTCTGCTCCCCCAGGGAGATAGGTAGAGCATGTATCTATGTTACAAACCTTGGGTTCTGGAGGTGGGCCGTTGACTACCCTGATTCATCCAACGGCGGCGATTCACGCTGGCGCAAAGCTACATCCTACGGTAAAAGTGGGGCCCTACGCTGTGATTGGCGCACAGGTCACCATTGGGCCGGATACTGACATTGGTGCCCACGTGGTAATCGATGGCCAAACCACGATTGGCGCCCAGAACCGGATCTTTCCAGGCGCCTGCATTGGTCTAGAGTCGCAGGATCTGAAGTATGACGGCTCGATGAGCCGGGTTGAGATTGGCGACCACAATTTGATTCGGGAGTATGTCACCATTAACCGGGCCACCGATGCTGGCGGCGTCACCCTGGTGGGTAGCCACAATCTGCTGATGGCTTATTCTCACGTGGCCCACAACTGCGTGGTTGAAGATAACGTGATTATTGCCAACTCGGTGGCCCTGGCCGGCCATGTGTATGTGGAGTCGGGGGCGCGCATTAGCGGCATGGTGGGGGTGCATCAGTTTGTGCACATCGGTCGTCTGGTGATGATTGGCGGTCTCAGCCGAATCGATCGCGATGTGCCGCCGTTTACCCTGGTCAATGGCAACCCGGCTGAGGTGCGCGGCCTGAACCAAATTGGCTTGCAGCGGGCGGGGCTAACGACCGACCCGCAGGTGTACCGGGAGCTGAAGCAGGCCTATCGGCTGGTGTATCGCTCGGGTGAGTCGTTTAGTGATGCCGTGGCCAAGTTGGCCCAGGGTGGCAGCAACGACCTCGTGAATCACTTTAGTGACTTTTTGCGGGCGGCACAGCAGCCCGATCGCCGGGGGCTGACCCCTGGCCGACGCCGGGTGGTGCGGCCAAGTACCGATGATGACTAGTCTGGGAGCACAATAGGGGATGACGAATCCCGATCGACGGCGGGTTTTTATCAGCACTGGTGAGGTGTCGGGTGACTTGCAGGGGGCGCTGCTGATTGAGGCGCTGCACCGCCGGGCTGGCGATCGCAACCTTGCCCTTGAGATCACGGCCCTGGGGGGGAAACGGATGGCCAGGGCCGGGGCCACCCTGGTGGGCGAAACCGCCGACATCGGCTCGGTGGGCATTGTGGAAGCGTTGCCCTACATGTTGCCTACCCTGAAAATACAACGCCGGGCCAAGCAGAGGTTAGCCGCTAACCCGCCCGACCTGGTGATTATGATCGACAACATGGTGCCTAACCTAGCCCTGGGCAAATATATGCGCGCCGCCCATCCCCAGGTACCGGTACTGTACTATATCGCTCCCCAGCAGTGGGTATGGGCCTTTTCAGAGCAGGATACTGAGCGGCTGGTGGCCCAGAGCGATCGCATGCTAGCCATTTTTAAGGCCGAGGCCGACTATTACCAGCGTTTTGGCGGCAACGTGACCTGGGTTGGCCACCCCCTGGTCGATCGCCACCCGGCCCCGGCCAACCCGGTCGCGGCTCGGCAGCAGCTGGGTCTAGCGCGCGATGCTGCGGTGGTCACCCTGCTACCGGCCTCCCGCCGTCAGGAGATCCGGTACTTGCTGCCGGTACTGCTCCAGGCGGCACAGATTGTCCTGGCCAAGTACCCAGGGGTAACGTTCCTGATGCCGGTATCGAACCCGGCCATGCAGGCTAGCTTTGAGCGGGGGCTGGTTCAGTACGGTTTGCCCGGGCGAGTGGTGATGGAGGACAGCCAGACCGCGATCGCCGCCGCCGATGTGGCGATTACCAAATCGGGCACCGCCAACCTCGAAATTGCCCTGATGGATGTACCCCAGGTGGTGGCCTACCGCATTAATCCCCTCAGCGCCCGCATTGGCTATTACCTGTTGAAGTTTGATGTGCCCTACGTGTCGCCGGTAAACCTGGTGGTCAATCAGCCGGTGGTGCCAGAATTTTTGCAGTGGGAGGCCACTCCCGAGGCCATTGCTGCCGCTACCCTGGAGCTGCTGCACAACGAAACAGCACGGCAAACCATGCGGCTCGGCTACGCCAAAATGCGCGAAGCAATGGGACCGCCCGGGGCGTGCCAGCGGGCAGCAGATCTGATTCTAGATACCATAGTCTAAGTTCATCTCTTTGGGGTGATGGCGTCTTGCCCCGTTCCTGAAACATGTCAGCAGCATTGCCGCCCTAGAATTGCCTCGACAATGTTGAATTGTCCCCAAAGTCACTACAATTGTTATGCTTTGCCGGAGACGGGCGCGCTATCTAACGAGTGCGACAGCCTGATGGATAGCCCGTCCCTGTGGCGATAGGAGGATTCTCGTGAATATAGCTGATCTATTTGCCCGTGGCGGCATTGCCATGGGGCCGCTGCTAATACTCTCGATTTTAGCGGTGGGCACTATATTTGAGCGCATCTGGTTTTGGTCGCGCACGTTGACTCGCGAGCGCGAGGTGTCTGGGCGGGTGCTTGAGGCGGCTCGCCGTGACTGGTCAGCTGCGGCTGAGATTGCCCATCGCTCTGCTGTGCTGCCGATGGGGCGGTTCTTGGCGGCGCCGCTCAAGCTACAGTCGCCTGATCCTGAGGTGTTTCGCTTGGCCCTAGAGACCTCCGCCAACGAGGAGTTGCTGGCCATGGGACGGGGCGAAAAAATTCTGGAAGCGGTGATCGCGCTTTCGCCGCTGCTAGGGCTATTGGGTACGGTGCTGGGCCTGATCAACTCCCTGGGCTCGATTCAAATTAGCGATCTGGGCAGCGGCGACGCCACCGCAGGCACCTCCCTCGGTATCAGTGAGGCGCTGATTAGCACCGCCGCTGGCTTAATTATTGCCATTACGGCCCTCGCCTTTTATCGCCTCTTTCAGGGGTTTATATTTGGCCAAGCGAAAATGTTTCGCCAGGCAGGTAGCGAGCTAGAGCTGCTCTATCGCCAGAGCTGGGCCAAGGGCGGTGGACAATCACCGCTGACCGGGGCCGTGACGGCCTCTCCAGCAGCAGCAACTATCCCTGAACCACCCCCAACTACCGCCGATGGCGCACCTTCTCAAGAGGTACCTTCTCCATGAAAGTAGATCTGCTTGACACGCCCTCCCAGGAGGTACGCCTGGAGATTATTCCGCTGATCGACGTTATTTTTTGCATTCTGACGTTTTTTATCTTGGCGGCGGTGGGACTTACCCGCCAACAGGCGATCGACTTAGAACTGCCCAGTGCCGATACCGGACAGCCTCTGCCGGGGCAGGAGGGCCAGGGTAGCGATCGCGTCTATGTCAGCATCGATGGGTTTGGCCAGGTCTATCTTGACCAGCAGCCGGTGCCTATCGAGGTGCTACAGGATGTGCTATTTCAGTTTGTGCAGACCAACCCCAACGTGCTAATTGTGCTCTACGCCTCCCGCGATGCCCGCTACGACGATGTGATCACGGTGCTCGACCAGCTGCGCGCCGTGGGGGGCAATCGGGTAGCCCTAGCGACGTTCCCCAGCGACACTAGCCTGAGCCCCGAGGATGCCGCTCCCAATAGCGCCCCTGAGTCCCCCGATGCCTTGCCCCTCGATCAGCCTGGCGATCAGCTGCTGTTCCCCGATGGACAGGAGCAGCCTGGCTTAGATCCCTTTGCTCCCACCTCGCCGTTGTTGCCCAACGATTCCCAATCCCCGCTTGAGCCCGATCCATCGTTAGCTCCATCCCCCAGCCCGACCCAACCTTGACGTTCAGGATTCATCGCTACAACGCGCCATGGGTGAGCTAACGCAGCTCAGTTCAGATCACCCGTCAGATCACCTGCTAACGGTTTTTGGTCATGCTGCCTACGTTTCAATCGGCCTACCAATACGCGCTGGAGAATAGCGATCGCGTCATGACTGCTCTGCAACAGCACCTGTTGCTGGTGGCGGTACCGCTGGCGATCGGGCTGGGGCTGGGGCTGCCGTTGGGGCTCTGGAGTGCGCGATCGCGCCTGGTTTCCACGGTGATGCTCAACAGCTTCAATGCCCTGCGGGTGATTCCCAGCCTGGCGGTATTGTTTTTAGCCGTTCCGGTGCTGGGGCTCAGCTTTTGGTCGGCGGTACTGGCTCTGACGCTGCTGGTGATGCCGCCCATTTTGATCAGTACCGATGTGGCCTTTCGTACTATCAACCCCGCCATTCGGGAGGCGGCTACGGGCATGGGCATGCCCCCTGGCAACCTGCTCAAAACGGTTGAAATTCCCTTGGCGCTGCCGGTGATCATTGCGGGCATCAAAACCGCCACGGTAGAGGTGATTGCCAGCGCCACCCTGGCCGCCTTTATTGGGGCGGGCGGGCTAGGGGCCTTTAGT
>NZ_JADEWX010000271.1 GCF_015207395.1 Nodosilinea sp. LEGE 07088 | reverse complement strand
AAAAAGTTTCGGTTGAGGTGTTGACGGAAACGAAATCTGCTGTAAGATGTGCGGCTCCCTCGGGCGAAACGCTCGGCGGTCTGAAAGGGCCGGAAGGGGTTGGATCTTTGAAAGTGTGCGCAGGAAATTTGTGCGGACGCCCGCGAGAGGACTTGAAGTCCAAACGTGAGTGTCAACCAAGAGTCAGCAATGAACGCTTGGGACAGGCACTTCAGCTCGAAACTTAAGGCCTTCGGGTCTGCAAGATTTAACTGAAGAGTTTGATCCTGGCTCAGATTGAACGCTGGCGGCATGCCTAACACATGCAAGTCGAACGGCAGCGCGGGGGCAACCCTGGCGGCGAGTGGCGGACGGGTGAGGAATGCATAGGAATCTGCCCGGTTGTGGGGGATAACGTAGGGAAACTTACGCTAATACCGCATACGACCTTCGGGTGAAAGTGGGGGACCTTCGGGCCTCACGCGATCGGATGAGCCTATGCCCGATTAGCTAGTTGGCGGGGTAAGAGCCCACCAAGGCGACGATCGGTAGCTGGTCTGAGAGGATGATCAGCCACACTGGGACTGAGACACGGCCCAGACTCCTACGGGAGGCAGCAGTGGGGAATATTGGACAATGGGCGCAAGCCTGATCCAGCAATGCCGCGTGTGTGAAGAAGGCCTTCGGGTTGTAAAGCACTTTTGTTCGGGAAGAAATCCGTGTGGTTAATACCCGTACGGGATGACGGTACCGAAAGAATAAGCACCGGCTAACTTCGTGCCAGCAGCCGCGGTAATACGAAGGGTGCAAGCGTTAATCGGAATTACTGGGCGTAAAGCGTGCGTAGGCGGTTTGTTAAGTCAGATGTGAAAGCCCCGGGCTCAACCTGGGAACTGCATTTGATACTGGCAGGCTAGAGTACGGTAGAGGGTGGTGGAATTCCCGGTGTAGCGGTGAAATGCGTAGAGATCGGGAGGAACATCCGTGGCGAAGGCGGCCACCTGGACCAGTACTGACGCTGAGGCACGAAAGCGTGGGGAGCAAACAGGATTAGATACCCTGGTAGTCCACGCCCTAAACGATGCGAACTGGACGTTGGGCTCACTTTGGAGCTCAGTGTCGAAGCTAACGCGTTAAGTTCGCCGCCTGGGGAGTACGGTCGCAAGACTGAAACTCAAAGGAATTGACGGGGGCCCGCACAAGCGGTGGAGTATGTGGTTTAATTCGATGCAACGCGCAGAACCTTACCTGGCCTTGACATGTCCGGAACCCTGCAGAGATGCGGGGGTGCCTTCGGGAATCGGAACACAGGTGCTGCATGGCTGTCGTCAGCTCGTGTCGTGAGATGTTGGGTTAAGTCCCGCAACGAGCGCAACCCTTGTCCTTAGTTGCCAGCGAGTAATGTCGGGAACTCTAAGGAGACTGCCGGTGACAAACCGGAGGAAGGTGGGGATGACGTCAAGTCATCATGGCCCTTACGGCCAGGGCTACACACGTACTACAATGGTCGGTACAGAGGGTTGCAATACCGCGAGGTGGAGCCAATCCCAGAAAACCGATCCCAGTCCGGATTGGAGTCTGCAACTCGACTCCATGAAGTCGGAATCGCTAGTAATCGCGGATCAGCATGCCGCGGTGAATACGTTCCCGGGCCTTGTACACACCGCCCGTCACACCATGGGAGTTGGTTGCTCCAGAAGTAGGTAGTCTAACCGCAAGGGGGGCGCTTACCACGGAGTGGTCAATGACTGGGGTGAAGTCGTAACAAGGTAGCCGTATCGGAAGGTGCGGCTGGATCACCTCCTTTAGAGTATGGCTTTGAGCCGCTCGGGGGCGTCCGCACAAGTTTCCTGCACATCTCACGTCGCGCCGAACCGGCGTGCTTGAAAGCCAGCCCATGGGTCTGTAGCTCAGGTGGTTAGAGCGCACCCCTGATAAGGGTGAGGTCGGTGGTTCGAGTCCTCCCAGACCCACCATGGTTCTGGAAGGCTTGGAAGCGACGGGGCCATAGCTCAGCTGGGAGAGCACCTGCTTTGCAAGCAGGGGGTCGTCGGTTCGATCCCGACTGGCTCCACCAGGCTCGACCAGCCGCGATGAGATGTGACAGCGCACACACAAGATTGAATCGCTGGGACGTTGAGGTCCTGGACGAGTTCTTTGAAAACATGGGACGTAACAGAGCGTTTGAGATCCTGTCTCAAAACGTGTCGTTGAGGCGAGTAGGCAAAGCAGTTGTTGGTCAGACCTTGAGGCGACTTGAGGTTATATGATCAAGCGACTAAGCGCATACGGTGGATGCCTTGGCAGTCAGAGGCGATGAAGGACGTGGCAGCCTGCGAAAAGTGTCGGGGAGCTGGCAACAAGCTTTGATCCGGCAATGTCCGAATGGGGAAACCCACCCGCAAGGGTATCCTGCACTGAATACATAGGTGCTGGAGGCGAACCCGGGGAACTGAAATATCTAAGTACCCGGAGGAAAAGAAATCAACCGAGATTCCCTGAGTAGTGACGAGCGAACGGGGAACAGCCCAAAAGTCGATTGTGTTCTAGAGGAGCGGTCTGGAAAGTCCGGCCATAGAAGGTGATAGCCCTGTACTTGAAAGGGCACAGTCGATGAAATTGAGTAGGGCGGGGCACGTGAAACCCTGTCTGAACATGGGGGGACCATCCTCCAAGGCTAAATACTACTGACTGACCGATAGTGAACCAGTACCGTGAGGGAAAGGCGAAAAGAACCCCGGAGAGGGGAGTGAAATAGACCCTGAAACCGTATGCGTACAAGCAGTGGAAGCCCGCAAGGGTGACTGCGTACCTTTTGTATAATGGGTCAGCGACTTACATTCTGTGGCGAGCTTAACCGTATAGGGGAGGCGAAGGGAAACCGAGTCTGAATAGGGCGAATAGTCGCAGGGTGTAGACCCGAAACCGAGTGATCTATCCATGACCAGGTTGAAGGTCGGGTAACACCGACTGGAGGACCGAACCCACTCCCGTTGAAAAGGTAGGGGATGAGTTGTGGATAGGAGTGAAAGGCTAATCAAACTCGGAGATAGCTGGTTCTCCTCGAAAGCTATTTAGGTAGCGCCTCGTGTATCACTGCCGGGGGTAGAGCACTGTTATGGCTAGGGGGTCATCGCGACTTACCAAACCATGGCAAACTCCGAATACCGGCAAGTGTAGAGCACGGGAGACACACGGCGGGTGCTAACGTCCGTCGTGAAAAGGGAAACAACCCAGACCCTCAGCTAAGGTCCCAAAATTACCGCTCAGTGGGAAACGATGTGGGAAGGCAGAAACAGCCAGGAGGTTGGCTTAGAAGCAGCCACCCTTTAAAGAAAGCGTAATAGCTCACTGGTCGAGTCGGCCTGCGCGGAAGATTTAACGGGGCTAAGCGGTATACCGAAGCTAGGGATTCAATCGCAAGATTGAGTGGTAGAGGAGCGTTCCGTACGCCTGCGAAGGTGAGCTGTAAGGCTTGCTGGAGGTATCGGAAGTGCGAATGCTGACATGAGTAACGATAAGGAGGGTGAAAAACCCTCCCGCCGAAAGCCCAAGGTTTCCTTGCGCAACGTTAATCGACGCAGGGTGAGTCGGCCCCTAAGGCGAGGGCGAAAGCCGTAGTCGATGGGAAGCTGGTTAATATTCCAGCACCGATCGTGATTGCGATGGAGTGACGGAGAAGGCTAGGTGTACCGGGCGTTGGTTGTCCCGGGGAAAGGAGGTAGGTGGATCCCTTAGGCAAATCCGGGGGGTCTTAACACCGAGCACCGAGACGAGTCCTTATGGACGAAGTCACTGAGGCCACGCTTCCAGGAAAAACTTCTAAGCTTCAGATCACGACGACCGTACCGTAATCCGACACAGGTAGGCAGGGTGAGAATCCTCAGGCGCTTGAGAGAACTCGGGTGAAGGAACTAGGCAACATAGCACCGTAACTTCGGGAGAAGGTGCACCCTTGATTGTGGCTCGTGCGAGCTAGAGCAATCGAGGGTCGCAGTGACCAGGCCGCTGCGACTGTTTATCAAAAACACAGCACTCTGCAAACACGAAAGTGGACGTATAGGGTGTGACGCCTGCCCGGTGCCGGAAGGTTAATTGATGGGGTTAGGGAAACCGAAGCTCTTGATCGAAGCCCCGGTAAACGGCGGCCGTAACTATAACGGTCCTAAGGTAGCGAAATTCCTTGTCGGGTAAGTTCCGACCTGCACGAATGGCGTAACGACAGCGGCGCTGTCTCCACCCGAGACTCAGTGAAATTGAAATCGCTGTGAAGATGCAGCGTTCCCGCGGCAAGACGGAAAGACCCCGTGAACCTTTACTACAGCTTTACACTGAACGTTGAGTTCTTCTGTGTAGGATAGGTGGGAGGCTTTGAAGCATGGACGCCAGTCTGTGTGGAGCCAACCTTGAAATACCACCCTGAAGTGCTTGACGTTCTAACCTAGGTCCGTAATCCGGATCGGGGACCGTGTATGGTGGGTAGTTTGACTGGGGCGGTCTCCTCCCAAAGAGTAACGGAGGAGCACGAAGGTGCGCTCAGCACGGTCGGACATCGTGCAGTGTGTGTAAAGGCATAAGCGCGCTTGACTGCGAGATCGACGGATCAAGCAGGTACGAAAGTAGGTCTTAGTGATCCGGTGGTTCTGTATGGAAGGGCCATCGCTCAACGGATAAAAGGTACTCCGGGGATAACAGGCTGATACCGCCCAAGAGTTCATATCGACGGCGGTGTTTGGCACCTCGATGTCGGCTCATCACATCCTGGGGCTGTAGTCGGTCCCAAGGGTATGGCTGTTCGCCATTTAAAGTGGTACGCGAGCTGGGTTCAGAACGTCGTGAGACAGTTCGGTCCCTATCTGTCGTGGGCGTTGGAGGTTTGAGAGGGGCTGCTCCTAGTACGAGAGGACCGGAGTGGACGTACCCCTGGTGTTCCGGTTGTCACGCCAGTGGCACTGCCGGGTAGCTATGTACGGAAGCGATAACCGCTGAAAGCATCTAAGCGGGAAGCGCGCCTCAAGATGAGACCTCCCGGGGCACAAGCCCCCTAAAGGAACGATGAAGACTACGTCGTTGATAGGCGCGGTGTGTAAGTGCAGCAATGCATTGAGCTAACGCGTACTAATGATCCGTGCGGCTTGATCATATAACCTCAAGACGCTTCGCCAAGAAGCTCTCCTCAACAGCACGTTGAGGCCAGGATCCAAATCTCTGTTACGTCCCATCCCCATGAGAGACGGCGCGACCGCGTCTGCTGAACGCAGAATCGGACCGCGACACTCCACCGTCTCCCTGGCGACCATAGCGCTGTGGAACCACCCGATCCCATCCCGAACTCGGAAGTGAAACGCAGCCGCGCCGATGGTAGTGTGGCATTTGCCATGTGAGAGTAGGTCATCGCCAGGGCCTTACACCAAAGGGCTGTCCCAATAGGGACAGCCCTTTTTCTTTG
>NZ_JADEWX010000270.1 GCF_015207395.1 Nodosilinea sp. LEGE 07088 | reverse complement strand
GTGCTCATGAAACTTAAGCTGCTTCTGCAACTCCTGTTTCTCTTCGGCGGTCAGATAGTTCTTGATTGGCATAGATACTTCGCCAAAATATGCTCTCTAATATGTAGTTTAAATGATTAACAGCTTAGCTCAGGGTTTTGTGCATCACGATAGGGCAAGCAGTGATAAGCTCTCATCTTCATAAAATAGTTTGATCGCGTCGAAATCTCGCCGCAGTACATCTTCAACTTGCCATGTCGAGCAATTGCCAAGGCGAAGCCAAATGACTATATGGGTGCGGTCATGAACCGACGCTCGCGATCGGCGGCATAGGCGATACAGGCTTTTAGATCTTCTCGCGTCAGGTCGGGAAAGTCATCGAGAATTTCGGCTTCGGTCATCTCGGAAGCCAGGTATTCAAGCACTTCGTAGACTGTGATTCGCAGGCCGCGTACGCAAGGTTTGCCGCCGCGCTTGTTGGGTTCGATGGTGATGTAATCTCGGTAATCCATAGTTGAACCTATTAAAGATGTATTCTCAATGTTTACATTGAATTATCAATCACTTTATAGCTAGCAGTAAGCAGTGAGAAAAAGTAGATGCTGTTGGGTTTCCTGCGTCAACCCAACCTTGTATATAAGCGGTACGCCCCTTGGATTTATCCTAAAGGCATATCGTTGCGGGGAGGACTCCGAACCCAACCTCAAGCCACCAAGCTTGCCTCGTAGATCTATCAGAGCCTCCCCACCCCTCAAGCTGTCACCCCAAGCAGCCTGGACAGTATGCTGGGTAACCCGTTTATAGGCACCCCGGATTCCGCAAGGATAGTGCGCTTGTTGAGTGACTCGGTTGTTACGGACTCAGGAGTAGGCGTATGAGTGCATCGGCGATCGTTCCGCTAGGTATTGATATCAGCAAAGGCAGTTTTGACGTCGCCCTGCTGAGAGAGAGCACCCGTGTCAAACGAGCCAAATTCGACAATACAGCCGCTGGATTTGCGCAGCTGAGCGAGTGGTTGAAATCTCAGGACAGTGAGCAGGCCCACGCGTGCCTGGAAGCCACCAATACTTACGGTCACGCCCTAGCCCGCTATCTGTATCACCAGGGCCATCAGGTCAGTATCGTCAATCCGGCCCGCATCAAGGGCTACGGTAAAAGTCAGCTTAGCCGCACCAAGAATGATGCTGCCGATGCTGCTCTGATTGCCCGCTTTTGTCGAGACCTCAAGCCAACGCTCTGGCATCCCGCGCCCGATGAGGTCGCCAAACTCCAGAGGCTCACCCGGCGCTTAGAGGCGCTTGAACAGATGATGACGCAGGAAAAGAACCGCCGAGAACTCTGTAATGATGACGAACTCAAGGCTGATATTGACGCGCATATTGAGTTCCTGGAGGCGCAAGAAACGGCACTAAAAAAGCGCTTACAGCAGCATATTCAAGCCCATGACCACTTAGCTGAGCAACAGACCCTCTTGGAGTCCATCACAGGCATCGGCACCCAGACCGCGCTCACCGTGCTCGGCGAGATTGGCTCAATTGAAGTCTTTGGCTCAGCACGCCAATTAGCGGCGTTTGCCGGTCTTACCCCTCAAGAGTTTCAGTCCGGTAGCTCCATCAACGGGAAAACGCGATTGTGCAAGATTGGCAATGCCCGTCTGCGTAAGGCTCTCTATTTCCCAGCCCTCGTGATGATTCGCTATTGCCCTGAAATCCAAGCGTTTCGGCAACGGCTGCTGGCCGCTGGAAAGCAGAAGATGCAAGTTGTCGGAGCCGTCATGCACAAACTCATCCGAATTATCTACGGTGTGTTGTCTTCAGGGGAAAAATTTGACTCCGCTAAATTAGTCCCCCAGAACACTTGACCTACAGCGGCTTAAACAGTATCTACAGGAGATCTGCGATCGCACTCGTTAGATTTTATCGGCTAGTTTTCTTCCAAGCCCTCTAGCAACTCCTCGCTAGTAGTGTTCGCGTTGTCTGTGGCAGAAGATGCCAAGTTCAGTATTTCACTTTTGATGATTCCTAGATTAAAAGCTTCAGCTAGTTTTTTTCGGAATTCAGGTGGTGTATCCGAGACCCATTCGTTTGAAACCATTTTTCCTTGGACATTCAAGGGATCACTATTTATTATTGCTGCAATCCCTTTTTGACCTTCTACATAGTAAGTTTTTTTTAGGAAATCTGGTAAGTCATCATCTTTTGGTTGAATCGTTGCGGGATAAGGATAATTAGGTCGGTATACAACCGAAAACAGCATAGCAGTTCGATTACTCTTCACATGTTTTGCGTGAACTTTTATCATAGGATTGCCAGTTTTGGTCGTTGCATCCTGTAAAATTAATTCCATGACTCCCCGGCTACTCGTTTGCCAATCCTCTTGAGCGGCTTTAAGAATCTCTCTGGGCGATTGTGTGTCGCTAATCTCAATGCCTTCTGGCCAAAAATTACTCATTCTTCTACTCAAAAAAACTTACAAGAATTGGAAAATGATCTGATGCATTATTAGTATCTGGATGTCCTTTTCGGTTCATGAGTGATGCAGTCCCAGCTTCAGTCAAAATTTTTACACTGTGAAAAATTCCTACGATGGAATGGTTAATTATAATCTGATCGAGCATGCTCCATCCGTAAGGGCCTTGGTTGCTAGTGTCGTAAACAGTGCCAGCAGGGCCATCTGTGTTGTCACCGAAAAGACTCCACATTGGATTGTAGTAAAAATCATAATCTTTATCCTGGAACCGACGAGAACCACGTTCCACACATGATTTTGTCATCATTGCATTCAGTCCTGCTGCTAGATTCATACCTCTTTCATATGGATTCATATTAAAATCACCGAGAAGTATCAACTTATTCGTGCGTTGCTGATCAATAACTAATTTCATATCATCTGCAAGGGACTGGACAGATGACTGTCGAGATTCGGAATCATAATTTCGAATGTCAAAACCGTGAAATAGAGCCAGTAAAGTTTCATGCGTACCGATTTTCAGCTTACGCACGCTAGTCCGATTACCGGAGTGAATTTCAGACATATCAAGTTGACGATTTCTGCAAAAACAGTGAAATCTGTCTGTAGGTTGATGGATTGGACAATAAAACTCTTTGGCAACATTTTCCTGAAGCATTTTGAGCGTCTTTTTGGCTGGCACATTATTTTCACAGAGTACGACAACATCTGTATTTGTTGCTGTGGACATTGCACATACAAACTTGCTCAAGTCTTTCTTATTTACATTCCAGAAGATGATTTTTAACAAATCAGAAACCCTAATTTTTATCTATTTTTTGCTTATAAAAATTCTCAACGTCACATTTTTATCTCGCGAAGGTTACATCTACTAAGCTAAAAAAATATAAGTCGTCGGGTAAAGGAAGGGGTTTTAGATATAGCCCCCTCCCTCCCCTCAGAACCGTGCATACGACTTTCACCGTACACGGCTCAAGCAATGCCTTGAGATTCAGTGTCTCCGATGCTTAACAACCCTTGCGAATTGTCCTGACGGTTACGTTTGCAAACCGAAGCCTGCACCTAACTTTTCCCGCCAGTTAAGTCTCATCTCACTTGCAATCAAGACGATCACCTGTCCCACGTCAGCACCCTTTCGGGTTGGGTATTGCCCTATCTGCCCCGTTATGGATTCCGGTTCCCTTTCGGTTGGCAGCCTTCGCGTCTTGGGACATCCTGTTTCCGCTAGAGGATTCGACCGCAGTTGCCTTTGGCTTACCGAATTCTGAAGGCAGGATTCGGACTCTATCGGGGTTTCCTCGTTCCGCACGGGGTGGAGATACGGTTGCCTTAGGACTCCTCTTTACTCCGGGGGCGGGGTGTTCGCGATGGATATTTAGACGCTATCCATTCCCATGTGCCCCAACATGCTCGTCTCAGCCTTTTCGAGCACCTAAATTAACGAAGCCTCATCAAGGATTCATTTCCATTATCCGTAGCAACCTTGCCCTAGCCCTCTTACCGAGTTTGGCTCTCAGCTTGTTGGACACTTAACCTCGTCTGCTGATACTGCCCTCCCCTTACGGGTTGAACATTCCGAGGCGGACATCTGCCTGAACACTGGCAGGGAAAGGATTTTAGGAGTCCTTTCCAACTCCCCCGAACGACTTCGAGTCGCGCGTCTAACAAATTAATAGATCGCTCCTGTCTGCCTGATTTCCTCTATAGGGTAGATAGGCAGATTATTTGCAGCCTAATTCCCCTTCGAGGATGAATATGCAGCGGATAATCTGCATAATAGCTTTCTCAAGGGTAGATAGGCAGAACTATTCTGTCTAAATATCTGCCAGAGTATCGTGCCATCCTCCACGGTTGACGGGGAGTTTTTGTACCAGTATGCTCTATCGTTAAGCCGTTCAACAGAGCGGTAGCCACACAGAACTCGAAAATCTTGGCGCTGTCCGTAGGTGCGGCTAACACCAACAGACAGCTAACCCCGCAAATCTCCGAAGCAGATTGCGAGATTAAGGTTATCGTACCCTAGCCCCCCCAGTTTGCACTTCAAGTGTGGGTGGCTAGTTTTTCGCGTTCTGTCTTCCTCGCCCATCCCCTCCTTGGAGGGGTGCCCGCAGGGCGGGGTGGGTAAAAATAGCGCCAGAAAATGAGCTGATGAGTCCGGCATGGGGGCTTCTTGGCCGAGCCTGACCCACCCCTTATACCAAATCCGAGTCATACAACCCCGCTTCGAAACCGATACCTCGTAGGGGCATTGCAGTGCAATGCCCCTACAAACCGGGGGTATACAGATAGGATTTGGTATTACCCCTCCCAGGAGGGGACGATCAGGCTGTTTGGCCAAAAAATATTCTTTACTGGACAGTCACAAGTTTTATGTGGATCCAGATTTAGACCTAGGCCGACAAAGGTAGAGAATCAGGGGGGTTCTGAGGACCAAGCTTGGCGGCGAGGAATTTAGGCAGAAGTAGAGTGGGCGGGCTTTTGGGAAAAACCTCCTGGGCTTGATATTGGAGGGCGAGTTGGACAATGCGCTCACTGGGGTAGCCATGGTTAGGCAAGGTGCGAAACCAGCGAGGAAAGTTTGACCAGACCAGGGTGGGCAACTCTAAAGCCAATACCTGAAGCACCCCTAAGGCAATGGCATTGAGATTAACAAAGCGTTCCAGGGCCTCCACTTTAGTCAGGATTTGGGCTTGAACGGACTCAGGGTAGTCCGCTAGCTTGAGCGTCTTAGGCCACCGTGGAGCCGGGGTCATGGCTTTGAGCCAGAAACGATAGGCAAAGCCACCGAGCAGGTGAATCAGGGTGCGGAAGGTGAGCTCAATCTTAAAGCGTAAGCCATAGGCTGCAATTACCTCGGGGCCACTCAACGAGCCATCGGTGGAGACCAGAATGAATTGCCGACCATTGGCGAGTTGAGTGAGCACAAAGCGCACCGTGGTCTCGGGACTATTGATCTTGACTCAAGAAAGTGGACAGGTACTTTAAGCTACGTTCAGGCCCTCTAGAGAGAGCCAGTAGTTGTCTTCAAACTGCACTGGGGACAGATATCCAAGAGTTGAGTGCAACCGTTGTCGGTT
>NZ_JADEWX010000269.1 GCF_015207395.1 Nodosilinea sp. LEGE 07088 | reverse complement strand
GGGCGGTAGGGGCACCAGAGCCGCCCGGCTGACCGCATAGCCGGGGGTGGTGGCATCGCCAAAACCCGCCAGCACCCTAGCCCACTGGTGCAGCGGGTAGGCCTCTAGGCTGACCACCGGCACCGTCACCAGAGGAGCGGGTTTCTTTGGTATTACCTCAAAGCGAGACAAATCTCCTAGGGAGGAGCCAGCAGCCAGGGGTTCAGAAGTTCCGGGATGACTTGCTCCTGTCTCCTGACTCCTAACTCCTTCCTTGAAAGCATTAGCTTTCGCCACCTCACCAAACGGCAATGTTTCAGTCACCCGCAGCTGGGCATTGGGCACCCCAGGGGTAAACGCTGCCAGGTGAATCGGCAAGCCTCGCCCTAGGGTGGTGCGCGGCCACAGGCGACCGGGCAGCAGCTGCACCAGGGTAGTGGGGCAGTGCTTGCCCCAGGTGGCTAGCCACTGGTAAATCTGGGGCTGCTGCCACAGGGGCGAGGTGCAGTCGCTCACCAGCCAAATGATCCGCCGTCCGGCAGGGTCTACTAAGGTTTTAGGCTGGCCCGTAGCCTGGGTCATCTCGGTATAGCGCCAGTGGGGTAGCAAATTTAGCCTGCTGCCCTGGCCCTGCACTTGCCAGGTGCTCACCCGGCGAAAGGCTCCCTGGCGCTCGGCCAGCAGCTTGAGCTCGGCCAGGGTATCGCGCCAGATTGGGGTCGATCGCGACTGCTCGATCACAATGGCCAGGTCAAACCAGCGCTCTGGGGCGGGGGCCATCACCGCCGACCAAATGCCCTGCTCGGCAATTTGCTCGGTGGTCGCCTCGGCATCAAACACCGTAGCTACGCGGGAGGGCACCTTGAGCATGAGCGGGCGCAGGGCTTTGGCCAGCTCTCGCCGGGCTCGCAAGGCCGGAGCCGCCGGAATTTGGATCGGCATGCCCTGGGGCGGATCGTCACCGTCGGTAGGGCGATCGGGGGTAGCGGCAGGGCTGGCGGTCACCGGTAGAGAGGCATCGGCGGTGGTGTCTATCCGGCGTTCGGTGATAGTCACGCCGGTATTGTCGGGGTCGGGTTCTGGGTCTTCGGCTACTGCGTCGATAGCTCCAGGCTGAACGTACTGGGCTAGCCAGAGGGCATCGGCCACGCTGTCAGCATCAAACCCCAGCCCAGCCGCATCCAGCAGGGTGGCAAAGTCTTTCACAGTCTGAAGCTGACGGATGCGGGGC
Organism: Nodosilinea sp. LEGE 07088; assembly: GCF_015207395.1. Lineage (GTDB taxonomy): Bacteria > Cyanobacteriota > Cyanobacteriia > Phormidesmidales > Phormidesmidaceae > Nodosilinea. The sequence goes on along the minus strand of NZ_JADEWX010000269.1, from coordinate 4,362 downwards.
ATAGGCGGCTAGCCCTCGTTGCTGTCGAGGTATTTCAGCAATTGCTGCACCAGGTCGTCTTTGGTTTGGCCCGTGGGGGCCTGGTGGCGAGACAGCAGATAGACAACATTGAGCAGTTGGTCGGTGGCCAACACCCCGGTTTCTTTTTTGCGCTTATCGTCAAATTGTTTGATTAGCTCGTCGGCCTGGGCACCGGCATCGGGCAGGTGCACCCGCACAATTTGCTCCAGGCGTTTGCGGTCGGGGTCGCCCATATCGAGCCGCAGGCAGCGCCGCAAAAACGCGGGCGGAAACTCCCGCTCGTCGTTGCTGGTCATGACCACAAAGGGAAAGTGGGTGCAGCTGACGAGACCATTGGGAATCTCGGCCTGGGCTGGCTCATTGGGCTCGGTAAAGGCTGTCTGCACTGCGATCGCGCCCGGCACCTTATCTTTTAACCGCACCAGCTCGGGAATCAAAAACTTACCTTCTTCAAACACATGGAGCAGGTCGTTGGGTAGATCGATATCGCTTTTGTCGATTTCGTCGATCAGCAGCACGCGGGGTTTGTCGGCAGGCAGCAGCGCCGTGCCCAGTGGCCCCAAGGTAATGTACTCGCCGATACGGCTGAGGGTTTCTTCAATGCGCTGCTGGGCGGCTTTGGCATTAGCGGGTTTGCCCTCGCTCTGAAAGCGCAGCTGCGTATCTTGCAGGCGACCGACGGCGTCGTAGGTGTAGAGGCCATCTTTAAGGCTGGTGCGAGTGGTGATCGACCACTCCAGCACTTCGCCCAGGCCCAGGGCGTAGGCCACGGCATAGGCCAGTGAGGTTTTGCCGGTGCCCGGTTTGCCCGTTACCAGCAGGGGCCGTCGCAGGTAGAGGGCCGCATTGACCAGGTCGATCTCGGCTTCGCGAGGCTGAAAGGTTTTGCCTCGGCGCTCGGTTTTGGTTTCTGCGGTACTGTGGCTCTGGCTAAAAGAGCGCCAACTGGGTGGGTTAGGCAACTCGCTCAGGCGATCGGGTTCCTGAACTAGGGTGCCGTCGGGGCCAGTGGTGCCGGTAAAAATCTTCCAGTCAGTCATGGCTAGTGGGGCATCTCAAGGGGGTAGTCGGCGGTAGGAGCAGCGGTTTCGGTGGGCACTAGCTTGGGGTTTTCCCACACTAGGGCGAGATGGTGGCCAAAGTGGCGATCGCTGCGTTTTTCAAAAGCTGCCTTCCGAGCTTCTCTGACTTTACAGGCAATCTCGCCCAGGGGATGTTCGAGCAGGCCGTTAAAAAAGCGTTTGCACTGGGTTTTGGGCGGGCTTTTGCGCAGCCACAGGGCAGCCGGGGCAGCCCCCATGACTAGGGCCAGCAGGCGCTGCTGGCGATCTTTTGGTGGCAGGGTATTGACCAGGTGCATACCCAGGCAATCGGCTTTGGCAAAGACAGTTTGAAAATCATGACAATGCCCTGAAGTTAAAACCTTTTTGGCCTGTTGTTGACTAGCAATGGCAGCTTTGATGCTGGTCCATTTATTTTGCCAGGGGGAGCGCAGATGGCTGAAATAAGGCTCTACTCGCTCAGCAATGCGCAGCACCACAGGGTACCGAAACCCAATGGGGAAAATGGCCACAGATTCTTCATCAACAAGCGCTTGCAGGTGAGGCGGCAGCTGCTGTTTGGCCTGTTCGTCCCAATGGTCTACCTCGCTGTCCAACAGCGGAATGGGCAGCAGCATTTCTAGGGTTAACTCTTTCTCAATTAGAGCCTGGCCATGGCTCGTGCTGATTTCTTGCAGGCAGGCTTGCAGCACCTTTTCCAGGTCGGCCTTGGCAACCGTATCGCCCTGAAGAGAGTCTCTAAATCGGTTTACGGCTGTGAGCGTGATACCGCCTGCCCCGCTAACCGGGTCGTAGACACTGGCATCGGGAATAAAGACAGCGCTGACCAGATACCTCGCCTTGCTGTCGTAATCGGGGCTGGTGCGCACCCACAGCAGTAGATGCGCCTCGGTAGTTTGATGGCGTTGGGCCAAGATCGGGGCCAAACTCTGCTGGGCTACAGCCACAAGTGCCGCTAAGTCTGCCCCTCGGTGCTCTAGCCAATGGGTTAGGGCCGTGCGTAGCTCTGCGGCTAGCCCTAGCTCTGGCAGGGTCAGCATGGCTCCGACAAGAGTCAGCATGTCGGGCACCGAGTCACGTTGAGAGGGGATAGAGAGTAACTGGGTCAGATTTTCGCGCAGGGCCAGCGCGCGATCGGCCTGGCTCGATAGAGGAAAGGCCGATAGGCGATCGCCCGCAGCTGCCCGATAGGCGATCGCCACCGCATCACTTACCACTACGGCTTGTGGCCCCAAAATATCTAGCAGCGACTCTAGCTCGACGGCTTCTAGGGCGCGCTTGAGTCGCGAAACCGGCAGCATATAACCGACTTTGGCTTCTTCGCGTTCTTTGTCGCGGGCTACGACTATACCGATAATGGCGTTGCCTAAAGATGGGCTCCAGACTGGAGCACCGCTAAAGCCGGGTTCAATGGCGTAGCCAGTGGCCTGGTTGTCCTTCATTTGCACCATGCCATCTAGATCGTAGACGGGGGCCATAGTGGTGCCTGTGGCCCATCCCCCTGGGTCGAGTTTGGCGGGAAATCCTAAAACCCTAAATTCTTTCTCCCAGTAATCTGATGGAATGCTCAAGGGCAAAATCTTGGCCCCTGCGGGTATGGATCCCTGCAATTTCAGCACGGCTACATCTTTATCTGCAGCAGGGTCATGCTTTGGGCAGCGCCAGTAGACCACGGTAGCTTTGGCAGGTTGTTCTGTATTTGCAACGCGAAACTCTAGATCAATCTCCTGCCCCAGGATATCGGCAGCGGGTATTTGATAAGACTTGCGGTTGTGCCCCAGTGCTTTTGAAACCACGTGGGCACAGGTCATTAGATAGCCATCAGCAACAAAAAAGCCTACACCAATGACATTGCTGCCTCGGCAAACCCGCGCGATCGCTGCCAAATAAAGTTCATCGTTAACTGGTTGCGCCATTCACTCTTAGTTGCTGCCCTGGTTCCACTTCAACGTAATCTCGAAATTTACCTCTCCGCCAACCGAGGTGAAGATAGCCCCAGCATCGGCACTGAGGGTGAGGCCAAATTTGACCTCGACTTCATCAGCTGGGGTGGTTAGCCCGGTCTTAAATCGAGAAATAATCGCATTGGCCACAGGTTGTATTTTGTCGAGAGCCTGCACGAGGGTTTGGGTAGCTTGGTACACCATCATCCCGGCCTCTAGCCCGACTTCTTCAAGGGCACTGTCATCACTGGGCGCTGGCACGGTGAATAGTACCGTAATGTCGCTGCCTTCCTCAAGCTGAAATTGTGCGATCGCATTTTCCATAGCGGTTAGATTGCTCCACGTAGGCCAAAGCTAGCATTTAGCTTATGGGCATACCAACAGCATGAATCAATTCATTTCCGCAAATTGGGCATCAACTTAAAGCGGGACATTGCTGTCATTGAGGAGACAGAAGTCAGGAACCAAAAATACTGCCAACACTGGCTTCTGATTCCTGGCTCCTGCATGTCAAGGGTTGCCAGCATTCCGCAAAGCAGATCGCCCGAAAATTTGAGTGACTACGACTCATCAACCGAGCAGCCCCGTTTCCTCAACCGCTGATGTAAACGCTCAACATCCACTTCTTCGCCTGCTTCAATAACTGTTATCCACTGAGTAGGGTCATCAAGGTCTTTGATGCGCTCCATAGCCCGTGTCTCGGCGGATCGTTTGTCCAGGGGTTGAGCCTCATCCCGATGGTGCTTCCAGGCCAGGTCGTCGACAAAATCTCGCATGGTGTGCAGCTCCGCTTCGGAGGGGGTTTTGAGCTGTTGGGTAATCTGTTCGACGAGGGGAGCTAGGGTGCTATTGTCCATAGCCATAGGGATGGAACCGGGTAGCTATAACTCATGACTGGAGAGACTGACCTAAGCAAGCTGCTCACCTCTATGCAGCCTTTGCTCCAACCGGGGGAGTACGTGTTTTGCAGCATCCCCGCTCAAACCAGCTATTCACCTAGCCTAGACCCCATGGGATGCTTTAAAGAAGAGGAAGGACTAACGCTGATCCTGTCTCGTCAACAGGCCGATGAGGTGGGCCTGCCCTACGATGCCGTCTTTGCCATGATCACCCTTGCGGTGCACTCTAGCCTGGAGGCAGTGGGGTTTTTGGCGGCGATCGCCACCCACCTCGCCAGCCACGGCATCAGCGTCAACCCGGTTTCGGCCTTCTACCACGACCATCTGTTTGTCCCTGCGGCCCAGGCAGAGCGGGCGATCGCCTTGCTCGAGGCCCTATCTCAGGCCAACCATGATGCCCCTTGACGCCAGGCTCCCCGGCTCCCCTGCCCCCTACTC
>NZ_JADEWX010000268.1 GCF_015207395.1 Nodosilinea sp. LEGE 07088 | reverse complement strand
CCCTAATCTTCCTCACCCACTCACCCACTCACCCACCCATGCCCCGCAAGCAAAAATATCCTCATCTGCTCGGCTCTAAATGGACGGCCCACCAAAAAACTGAAGGCTGGCGGCATTTTCAGGTGGCTAATCGTAAGCAAGAAGGCCCTTGGATCTTTGCCGAACTGGTGGCTTCCTGTGATCCCACCGTCAGGCTTTGGATCAATGCCCGGCAGCTCAAAAATCGAACGCTTTGGCAACCGGGCTGGCTCCCCCTGCGTCAGTTGACAATCGAGGCTGAGAACGACGACTTCTGGTTAAACTAGAGGTTAGTGAGTTAAGACGTTTGTTTGCCCAGGGCGCAGCACGAACGCTTTAAACACGCTAAAGTCGATACAGTCAAGGTTGGCCAGAGGACAGCAGCTATGTGGCACGTCGTTTACATCATTGCATTTGCGGTTCTGGCTATCCTAGCGATCGCAAATTTGGTTAGAAATTTAGTCTTGCTGGGCAGCAATGCCCGCAACCCCCGATCCATGGCCTCCTACGGTGGGGGGCAGCAATCGGCCTCCCAGGGCGGCGGGTCTACCAGTATTGGCAATCGCCTGGTGCCTCACCCTGAACTGCTAGACCAAGATGGTCAAGTGATTCGTGAGCCGCTGTTGGTGATGCGATCGATCTCGGTCAAAGACGCCCGTGAGCAGCTCGATGCTCTCTACAACGGCACTGGCTCTCCCCTCGACGACAGTGAAGAGTCGAGTACTGAGCCCGAATAGCCCGAACGCCCGGTCAAGCCGATATTCCTGCCAGTTAGCGCTGCTGGCTATTTTCATCGGCTGATGGAGAGAGTGTTTTGCTGAGAGCCAGCTTTTATCGGCCACCTTGGTAGCGGGAGACTGGGGGCAAACTGCCCCAGGCGATCGCCTCACCGTCGCGGTTGAGGTTGCAGCCGCAAAATTTCCCTATCAAAAATATTTATAACCATAGTTTGGGCTTGCCTCTGTCTAGGGATAGAGGTAACTCGCGTAATATTGTGGCGACTATAGAAACGGTGCTTGTCGATCGATGGCGGCGAAGTTGCTGCCGATTCAGAGCACTGCACCGATAGTATTGAGCCTCATAATGCCTTCGGACCTGACCCCCGAAACCTGCGCCATTTTGGCGGTAGACGATTCTCCCGACAATCTGTTTTTGATTGAGTCGGTGCTAGATGACCCTAAATATGCCATTACCTGTGTAGATAATGGCCAGGCAGCGCTAGATATAGTGCGTCAGACCCCGCCTGACCTGATTTTGCTAGACGTGATGATGCCTGGGCTAGATGGCTATGCGGTGACTCAAAAAATTCGCAGTCACCCTGGCCTGCCCTATATTCCGATTTTGTTGATTACCGCCCACGATCAGTCGAGTCTGGTACAGGGGCTTGATGCAGGGGCCGACGACTTTATTCACAAACCGGTGGATGTCAATGAGTTACGGGCCAGAGTGCGATCGCTGCTGCGTCTCAAGCGCAGTATGGATGCTCAAATCGCCATGCTGCGCCAGCGGGATGACTTTGTTGCTCGCCTCACCCACGACCTACGTACGCCTCTCGTGGCGGCTAACCGCATGCTTAGACTGTGCCAAGAAGAGGCTTTTGGGGCGGTAGCTGGTGACGTTAAGCAGGCCCTAGCCAACATTGCCGACAGCAATTTGCATCTGTTGAGCATGGTCAATACCCTGCTCGAAGTTTACCGCCATGAAGCAGGCCACAAGGCCCTGACCCTGTCGGTGATCGACCTGCTACAGCTAACCGAAGCTGTCGTCATGGAACTGGCCCCCATTGCGGCTGAGAAAAATCTCACCTGCTTACTCCGTGACCCCGATCGGCCAGAGACTAAGCGATCGCAGATTGCCCTAGCGGGTCGGCACGGCCCCACCGATAAGGCGGCCAATAGTGCCGACGGCTATGGGGCCTTGCCAGAAACCGCCTTCATAGTGGCAGGCGATCGCTTAGAGTTACGCCGAGTCATCACTAATTTGGTGGGCAATGCTATTAAGTTTACCGATCGCGGCAATGTCACCGTTACCGTGGGGATTGCGTCGCAGCTGCCCCCAGACGTAGAGGCCACCATCCCCGTAGACCAACCTCAGGGCTGGGTCTGGGTGGCCGTAGCCGATACCGGTATTGGTATCGCTGAATCTGAGCAAGCCGCTATATTTGAATGGTTTCGCCAGGGTAATCAGGCGCGGGCTGGGCATGGCCTAGGCCTGCATCTCTCCCAACGCATTGCCCGGCTGCACCATGGCACCATTGTCCTCCAGTCAGCGGTGGGGCAAGGCAGCTGTTTTACGCTATATCTGCCTCAGTTCAAGGCCGCTGACTCAGCGGGCCCGATGGGTGAGCCTGACTAGGAGCCGCACCTGGCCGGGCTGACCCCAACGGGGTTAGGTAGGATGGAAACAACTACCACCTAGGCAAAGCAACACCATGCGCATTGGGCTACCTAAAGAGATTAAAGACCAAGAATTTCGCGTGGGCTTGACCCCAGCAGCGGTGCAGAGTCTCTGTCAGCAGGGGCATCAGGTCATGGTACAGGCCGGAGCGGGCTCTGGTTCCGGGTTTAGCGATGGCGACTATGAAGCCGCAGGGGCGACTGTGGTGGCCGATGCGGCGATGGCCTGGGCCCAAGATATGGTGGTCAAGGTGAAGGAGCCCCAACCGTCAGAGTATGGTTTCTTTCGCTCTGACCTAATTTTGTTTACGTACCTGCACCTGGCAGCTGAACGGACTCTAACCGAGGCGCTAATGCAGGGTGGCATCGCTGCGATCGCCTATGAGACCGTAGTCTCCGCCGACGGTAGATTGCCGCTGCTCACCCCCATGAGCGTGATTGCCGGTCGGCTTTCGGTGCAGTTTGGGGCTCGCTACCTAGAGCGCCAGCAGGGCGGACGGGGCGTGTTGTTGGGCGGTATTCCCGGTGTCGCCCCGGGTACGGTAGTCATTTTGGGTGGCGGTGTGGTGGGCACCGAGGCGGCCAAAATGGCGGTGGGTTTAGGGGCTAGGGTGCAGATTATTGACATCAATGTCGATCGCCTCGCCTACCTCGAAACGCTATTTGGTTCGCGAGTTGAGCTCCTCTATAGCAGCCCTGCGCAGGTGGCTGCCGCAGTTCCCCAGGCCGACCTGCTGATCGGGGCTGTACTGGTGCCGGGTCGCAAAGCGCCCACCCTGGTATCTAAAGCGCTGGTCGCCACTATGCGGCCTGGAGCCGTCATTATTGATGTTGCCGTTGACCAGGGCGGCTGTATCGAAACCCTCCGCCCCACCTCCCACAGCCAGCCCACCTACCTCGAATCCGGCGTCGTTCACTTTGGGGTGCCCAACATGCCCGGTGCCGTGCCCTGGACCGCCACCCAGGCCCTTAACAACGCCACTCTGCCCTACGTGCTCAAGTTGGCTAAGCAGGGGCTAGCCGCCCTAGAGGGCGACAGTGGTTTAGGCGGTGGGCTCAATGTTTTGGCCGGCAAGCTGATGCACCCTGCCGTCCGAGACGTGTTTCCTGACTTGGCCGCAACTCTAGCTCCGGTTTAGGCCCTAGTACCAAAAGGCAGAAGTAAGAAGGCAGAAGGCAGAACGGAAAACCCAGGTCTCATAAGGGTTTCCGCGTGAGTAAACAGCTGGGTTATTTCCGTCTCAGAGTACTAGTTCACGATTGCGTTCCCGTGGGCACGAGGATCGTCATTGACAGCGCCCTGGCGCGAGAGCCGATCTCCTTCGATGGCTGACAAGCGGCCAAACGTCTGCTGGTGGGGTAGCGGAGCTTGGGCAATCAGCGCATCCAGGTTGTCGCTTAAGATCTGCCGGGGCTGTTCGCCAATGGCAACGGCAATCGGATCGCCCGCTGAGCCCATGTAGACAAAGTGGGGAATGCCTTCTACCCGATACGCCAGCATCTCGGGCAGCCACTTGTTGTTGTCGATATTGAGCATGACAAAGTTGATGCGATCGCCATAGCGGGCTCTCAGTTCTGCCATGTCTCCCGCCATCGCCTGACAACTCGTGCACCAGTTGGCATAGAACTCTAGCAGCGTCGGTCTGCCGTTGGTTTGGGCTTCCTCATAGGGGACGGCACTAGCGGCTAGCTCACTCAGAGAAGGCATCACCGACTGAGTCCGCAGCCCCAAAACCAGCGCCGCTGACAACACCACAGCGGCCACAGCCACGATTAGGTTACGGGCCTGGTTAGGGGTAGATGGAGGCGTGTTGGGCAGGTGATCTGACATAGCAGTGACGGTATTTTTGATGGATTACTTAAAACAGCTCAGTCAGTAGGTAGATAGACAAAATTGTTCAACCTCATTCCGACCAGCATAAAGACTCTCAGCCCCTAGCGGTGAGGAAGATGTCTCGCTCCCCTCGCCTTGACAGAGCAACGGTTGCCCACTGAGTAGCGGCTTGGATCGATCTCGGGAGAACCCCAATCTCCGGTTAGGATGAAGATAGATCGCTAGTTTCAGTGTAAAAGACTCTGCGTATTGGGGCGGCGATGAAGAAACGGGTTAAGCTTATTTTCCCAAAACGATCGGTGCACATGCCGATCACCTATCGGCTGGCGAAAGACTTCAATATTGCCGCTAATATCATTCGCGCCCAGGTCGCCCCTAACCAGGTCGGTACCCTGGTGGTTGAGCTGTCTGGCGATATTGATCAGCTCAATGACGCCATCGACTGGCTAGAGGTGCAAGACATTGAGGTATCGGGAGCCAGTGGCGAAATCGTAGTCGATGAAGACCTCTGCGTTCACTGTGGGCTATGTACCGGAGTTTGCCCGACCCGTGCCCTGACCCTGGATAGTGAGACCTATCGCCTCACCTTTGCGCGATCGCGCTGCATTGTCTGTGAGCAATGTGTGCCCACTTGCCCAGTCCAGGCGATCTCTACCAACCTATAGTGGCCGCTGAGGCGCAACCGCCATGACCCAAGATCGATCACTGCGCAACCTGGTTAAGGCTCACTGGCTCTCCTGGGCCTTGCTGGTGATGGCCTATGCGACCTATGGGAGTTTTTTGCACGCGAGCGATGTGCCTCCCTACGCCTGGGTCTTGAGCTGCTTGTTAGCGGCTTGCGGCGCCTGGATGATCACCCTAGGCTGGCCAAAGTTGCGGCGAGTTATGTTGCTTGGCTTTCAGTCTGACATTGGGTACTTTGCTATGGCCTTATCTGGGGCCTCGCTGGCGGTTATTGCCGTCACGCAGTTCCAAATGTTTGCCTACTGCGCCATGTTAGTGGCCGTATCGCTGCTAGCTCGGGTTGACAACCTGATTGCCGGCTTTCGAGATGTGATGGCCTTTTGTTGGCTGTCGGGGCTGGCCCTGTTGGGCCTGGCCCTCAGCTGGTTGCCCGAACTGCTCAGTCAGGCCTCGGGTTAGCCGACAGTGCTAGTCCGCCTGCTGGTCTGGGTGAGGGATAAGTAGGCAGTTGAGATTAAATGTAAGATAGCAGGGTAGCCAGAGTGCCCTCAAATGCCCGCCCCATTACGCATCATTTTGACCGAGGAAGAAGACCGCACGTTAAGTGAACTTCGGGAGGCTCAGACAGTTCCCTATCGGACGCGTGACCGAGCGCATAT
>NZ_JADEWX010000267.1 GCF_015207395.1 Nodosilinea sp. LEGE 07088 | reverse complement strand
GAGCCCTGTTTTGCCTCTAAAAGAGCTGAAGCCCGGTATTATGACCGCATCTGGTTCTCTAGGATCCAATCCCTGTGCTGTCAATTACCACCCTGGGAGGCTGCCTAAAGATGTGTCAGGCAGTCAGGGTCGGTGGTTCATCCTAGGTGACTTCTCCTGCTTCTAGGCGGCACATGCAGGTCAGGCAGATGCCAGCGCGGCAGCTATGTCGGGGGTTGGCCCCTGGTCTTTGGCAAACTCCAGCAGGGTGCCGCTAACCGTTGACCAGGTAGCGGTTTTGCCAGACTTGGCCAAGACCACTTCAGCAGTTTGGGTGGCTTCGTTGGTGGTGGCAGCTGGGGTTGCTGCCTTAGCTGCAGGTTTTGTGAACAACTCAAAGTAGACCTGACTCTCTGGCACACCCCACTCAGCTAAACCGCTTCGCAGTGAGTCCATAGAGCTGGGAGAACCGCAGAGGAACACTGCCGAAGCTGAGCAGTTTGACGATGTCTACGGCGAGATGGGAAAAGACCCGATCGCACCCTACTGGTTAGTAAAGTAGATTAACAGGTTGACTACAGCGGCCAGACCTACGATCTGGAAGCCAATCGCTGGGCAAACCATTGCTCCTAGGGCGATCGCTACCCCTAGAACTGCAGGACGCCTGCCGTTAGCCATGTCCTGCCCCCATCCCTCCAACCCATCCTCTAACCATGCCTACCCCCGAACACCAACGCCTCCGCTCTGTCTACAGTGAGAGCACGCTGTGGAAACGTTGGGGGCCGTACCTGAGCGATCGCCAGTGGGGCACGGTGCGCGAAGACTATAGCCCCGGTGGCGAGGCATGGGATGACTTCTCTCACCAGCAGTCCCACGCGCGGGCCTATCGCTGGGGCGAAGACGGCATTTTGGGCATCTCGGATGAGCAGCAGCGGCTGTGTTTTGCGATCGCCCTCTGGAATGGCCAGGATCCGGTGCTAAAAGAGCGCCTGTTTGGTCTCACTGGCACCCAGGGCAACCACGGCGAAGACGTCAAAGAATACTACTTTTATTTGGATAGCTCCCCCACTCATTCCTACATGAAGGGGCTCTACAAATATCCCCAAGCCGCCTATCCCTATGCCCAACTAGTCGAAGAAAACCAGCGGCGTGGACGCGAGCAGCCTGAATTTGAGCTGCTCGATACCGGGGTGTTTGATGGCGATCGCTACTTCGACGTGTTTGTGGAATATGCCAAAGCTGGCCCTGAAGACATTCTGATTCAGATTGCTGTGGTCAATCATGGGCCCGAGACCCAGACCCTCTCGGTGTTGCCCCACGTGTGGTTTCGCAACACCTGGAGCTGGGCTGAGGGCACCGAGAAACCCCGGATCAAACTGGCCGATAGTCAGCCTGGATTTAGCACCCTGGAAGCTAGCCATCCCGACCTGGGTATCCGCTATCTCTACTGCCAGGGCCACGACAACTGGCAGGGAGATCGCCCACTGCTGTTTACCGAAAACGAAACCAACTACCAAAAGCTCTACGGCGGCAACAACCCCACGCCCTACGTCAAAGACGCCTTTCATCGCTACGTGATCGAGGGCGATCGGGCTGCGGTGAACCCTGATCGCGTAGGTACCAAGGCCGCTGCCCACTATACCCTGGAGCTTAGCCCCGGCGAGACCCGCCTAATTCACCTACGGTTAACTGAACTTCCCCCTTTTGAAGGGGGGCTGGAGGGGATCGATCCCTTTGCCGACTTTGAGTCAATTCTCAAAACCCGCCTTCAGGAAACCGACCAGTTTTACCAGGCGGTTACGCCCTTCTCTCTCAGCGCCGACGAGTGCAACCTGCAGCGCCAGGCCTTTGCTGGGCTGCTCTGGAGCAAGCAGTACTATTACTTTGATGTGTCTTGTTGGCTCAAGGGTGACCCCACTATGCCCCAGCCCCCCGATGGCCATCGCTATGGTCGCAACCGCCAGTGGGGCCAACTGGATGCTGCCGACATTATCTCCATGCCCGATAAGTGGGAATACCCCTGGTTTGCCGCCTGGGATCTGGCCTTTCACTGCATTCCCCTGGCTACTATCGATCCCGAGTTTGCCAAAACCCAGCTCGATATTATGACGCGGGAATGGTACATGCACCCCAACGGGCAAATCCCCGCCTACGAGTGGGCCTTTGGGGATGTCAACCCACCCGTCCACGCCTGGGCCACCTGGCGCGTGTACAAGATTGACGAAAAACTTACCGGCAAGGGCGATCGCCCCTTTCTAGAGCGGGTCTTTCAAAAGCTGCTGCTCAACTTCACCTGGTGGGTCAACCGCAAAGACGCCCGTGGCAGCAACGTGTTTGAAGGAGGCTTTTTGGGGCTCGACAATATTGGCGTGTTTGACCGCAGTGCGTCACTGCCCACCGGTGGCCATCTGGAGCAGTCCGACGGCACCAGCTGGATGGCCATGTACTGCCTCAACATGCTGACCATCGCCCTGGAGCTGGCCCAAGAGAACCCGGTGTACGAAGACATGGCCACCAAGTTCTTCGAGCACTTTATCTACATCGCCGACGCCATGAACCATATCGGCGAAGACCGTAGCCAGCTCTGGGATGATGACGATGGCTTTTTCTACGATGTGCTCAACTTCCCTGGCGGCCACCGCCAGCAGCTCAAGGTGCGATCGATGGTAGGCCTAATTCCCCTGTTTGCCGTCACTACCCTGGAACCCGACCTGCTGAACAAACTGCCTGGCTTTAAGCAGCGGCTAGAGTGGTTCATCAATAACCGCCCTATGCTGAAGCGGAACGTTGCCTGCATGGAGACCGAAGGGGTGGGAGCGCGTCGCATGCTGTCTCTGTGCTACGCCACCCTGGGTCGGGTAGAACCAAACGATAAACTGCGCCGCATTCTCACTAAGTTGCTAGACGAAGCCGAATTTTTGAGTCCCTATGGCGTGCGTGCCCTCTCCCGCTACCATGCCGACCATCCCTACTGTTTCAGCACCGACGGCGAAGACTATGTGGTGCATTACGAACCGGCGGAGTCGAGCAGCGAACTGTTTGGCGGCAACTCCAACTGGCGGGGGCCGATCTGGTTTCCGGTCAACTATCTGCTGATCGAGTCGCTGCAAAACTTTCACCACTATTTAGGTGACGACTTTAAAGTCGAGTGCCCCACCGGCTCGGGCCAGTGGATGAACCTGTGGGAGGTGGCGGCAGAGCTATCTCGTCGACTGATGACGATCTTCCTGGTTGACGATCAGGGACAGAGGCCAGTTTACGGCGGCACCCAGCTCTTTCAGCAGAACCCCCACTGGCAAAACTACCTCTATTTCTATGAATATTTCCATGGCGATAACGGTGCTGGCCTAGGTGCCAGCCACCAAACCGGGTGGACGGGGGTAATCGCTAAACTGATTCAGCAGTACAACCAGTACATATAGACAACCAATAACTACTGCGATGATAAATTACCCTTAAGGTGTCTCTGAGTGCTGAAATAGGATGGGCGATCGAGTCATTAAGCTTGCTGGGCTACATCACAGTGCGTCCAGGATGTCATTAGCGCTGCTAATGACTACACTAAAACGACATCTTTGTAGCTTCCAGATTTAACAATCTTCCCTCTCTCCATCACATAGATGCGATCGCAATGTTCAACAGTCGTTAAACGGTGAGCAATGATGATCATTGTTTTGGTTCCGCTAAGTTGCTGAATCGATTGACTGATTAAGTTTTCAGTTTCGCTGTCTAGAGCAGACGTAGCCTCATCAAGGACAAGAATCTCACGTTCATGATATAAAGCACGAGCGATACCAATACGTTGACGTTGCCCTCCGGATAACCTGACTCCATGCTCACCAACCATTGTTTGAATACCATCAGGTAGTTGATCAATTAAGCCTGAAAGCTGAGCTAGCTGAATAGCTTTACTAAGCTGATGTTGATCGATGAGATGATCTGGAACTCCAAAAGCAATATTTCGCTCAATGGTGTCATCAATTAGAAAAATGGTTTGAGGTATGTAGCCTATTAAATTCTGCCATGACCGCAGATTTTCATAAACCGAAAAATCATCTACCTTTATATCTCCTGATTGGGGTATGAGCAGGCCTAAAAGAACATCTACTAGCGTAGTTTTCCCTGCTCCAGACTTTCCAATCAGAGCAATTGATTCGCCTTTTTTTAAAGTCAAAGAAATTTGACTAAGAGAATTTATGGCACTGCCTGGATAGAAATAATTAAGCCGATCAATAGAAATTTTATTATTAAATAGAATGCCAGACTTAACAGATTCGTTGTAGGTGCCAAAAGATTTCAAGTCTTTAGGATCTGAAGCCTTGTGAAATAATTTTATGTAGTCAATAGCCTCAGGTGTTTCAATCTCCTTTAAATCATAATAAATTTTTTCAAGAGTTGGCTTGAAATTCCTTAAAACGCCTAGATTCGACATGAACTGACTAGAGGAAGGTAAAAGCCTAATTGATGCGATTGCAAAGATGCCTAAAACAGAAACCAAATTCTGAGATCGATCTTCATAAAACAATGAAATTGAAACAAAACCAATAACAAAAGTAATTAAGAGCGCTTCAATTACAATTCTAGGTAGTAATTGAAATACATGAAAATTAGTAGCAACTTTGGCAAAACAATTGACTTGCTTCCCCAATTGATCTTCAAAATAGACTTCGCAACCAATTACTCGAGTTTCTTTTAGCCCGCCAATAGCATGGTTTACAATCCGTAGCATCTCTGTGTTTGCATCGACACCAGCTTTGCCCCAACGAGCCAGATGATGTCTAAAATAATGAAACGGTACAAATGCAACTAAAAGAAGTCCAAGAATACTAACTGTGGCCAATAAGTCTGTTTTTGCTAAAAGCAATAGTAAAACTAATAGAATGAAGGCATGGGATAATAAGTTTAAGAGAGGAATTGCAACTGAATAACTAAATTGCTCGCTTTCCTTAATTATATTTTGAATTAGATGAGCAGAATTTGTCCTAAGATGAAATGTGTAAGGTAAAGATAGATAAGTGCGTAGCAAGCGCAAGCGAAGCTTTACTTGTTGAGTAAAACAAAACTGGTATACATGTTTTTGGACTTGATAATAGAAAAATGACTTTAAGTAAAAAATAGTGATAATGGCAAAACCCAGTAGGGCAATAAATTGGCTTGTATCACTTAAACTTGAATATTCATAGAATCTGGAAAGCCATTCATTCTTCTCAATAGTTGTTGGGTTTACTGCTAGCCCTATAAATGGTCCAACCAAACCTATTCCGATCGCATCTAGCATGGAAATAGTCAAAAACGAGGTCAAGAGAAGTATGAGCTCGATCTTTCTTGCAGAGATTACATATAAGAATTTCGACAAATAGTCCATTTTATGAATTTCTTCCTCAACAATATTGAACTCAGATATATAATTCTAGCCTATGAAAAGTACCTCTGAAATTATGTTCGCCAAATATTTTTCTTGGCAAACATAACTTTATTAAGATATCTAGAATAAACTGGGAGGAAAATTATTAGCCCTATGCTCAAAATAGAATCTGAGGGAAAATATTGACAATATAGCAGCAGCTTTCTTCAGAGACGATTGCTTATAGATTATGGTGGCATCATTCATGAACCTAGCTCGTACTAACATCTGTGAATGGCAGCCAATCGATTGTAATCCCTGATGCAAACGATAAGCAGCCCGAGCCCCGCCATTATCAACATCAGATTCACTTAGATGTAAGATGTGCATATCTAACGC
>NZ_JADEWX010000003.1 GCF_015207395.1 Nodosilinea sp. LEGE 07088 | reverse complement strand
TGGTTTGGTAGGATGCAGGAAACATATTGGTTTAGGGGAGCTGCACTGAGGCTCCCTATTTTTTGTCCCCTTTATTGTCTCAAAGCCCTGTACCGCATGACGTTGAGTACCCTTGTCACCCGTTAAGCCTGTACCGATGCTCTAGGTCATAGTGTTTCGCCTATCAGGATGGCCGCATCTTCTACAATGAGAATACTGAATTTCAAGCCTGCCTATAATGTTGCCTCCAACCGCTGACCCGGCTGGTTCCCTGGCCCATCTCTACGAGCAAGACTACGCCCTGTGGCTCGACACTACCTGCCACCTGTTGCGGGCGGGTCGCATTGCCGAGGCAGATATCGCTAACCTATTAGAAGAACTCGACGACATGGGGCGCAGCGAAAAACGAGCCTTAACCAGCAACCTAATTGTCTTGCTAATGCATTTGCTCAAGTATGCCTATCAACCAGGGCAACGCTCCAATAGCTGGCGATTTACGATAAAAGAACATCGCCGTCGGCTGCAAGAAGCCCTCAAAACCAGCCTCAGCCTAAAGCCCTACTTTGATCAAGTCTTTGCCGAGTGCTACCAAGAGGCACGCGATTTGGCCGCTACAGAAACCGGGATGAGTCTAGAGAACTTGCCGCTAGAAAGTCCGTTTAGCCCCGAGCAAGCGCTCGATCGCGAGTTTCTACCGCAGTAAGGCTACAGCATTTAGCGATCGCGCCCGCCAATCTCCACTGGCGAGCTATCGGCAAACAGCGCCATGTTTTTTTGCCCCTCTATTGTCTCAAAGCCTTGTATGACTAGCTTTTGAACGTCCTTGTCACCTGTTAAGGAAAACGACCTAACCGCTGTAGCAGACTATATCGGGTCAATCCGTCAAAGCTAATGATTTAGCCGTGGTCGGGTTATCTGCATCCAGCACTAGAGGACAGGGGTCACCATTGTGCGCCTCGGGAGGTATCAACCCAACCAGATGTGGTATCGGTCGAGGGGTGTAGCCCACCAGCGAATCTCCTTGATAAACCAGGGAGGTACTGGCTCCCGAATCGAGCATGACGGCATCTCGCAGGCCCGCCTGATGCAGCATTTCGCCGAGTTGTACCGAATCCACCATCGTGTGGGTGACGCCCACAACTGGCTGACCAGCGGTGTTAATGCCCCAAAAGGCGCGATGGCGTTGGGCATCAAAGTCAAATAGCGTGCCAAAACTGCTGGCAGGCTGAGGAGCGCCATCCTTGACCAGCCAGCCAGCTGCGACAAAAGCATCCGTTACATCTGGCAGCTCTCGGGTGAGCCCCGCCAGAGTATTGTGTCGATCGGCGTCAAATGGCACAAACCGAACTTCGTTAGGGGCCATCAGCACCAGAGGACGGCTATTGAGCTTAGCAATTTCGCCAGTATAGCCCGGAATAAACTGCCGTGTGCTCTGGCTGAGCACTGGGCCAATCATCACGTTGGAGTCTAAATATTTGAGCGAAAAGAAGCCCCCGTCTACGGCCCCGGCAATATTTGTCCCTGCCAGGATCTCAGGCAGTTGGTAACGGCTGTTAGCGTGAATGGTGACGGGATGTCCGCCGCTGATTAAGGTAAACGATTGATCCTCCACATCGAGTTTCTGCCGGTCTACGGGGGTAGAAAAGTTAAACGCTGAGTCGGCCCCTGGGGCCGGTGTAGGGGCAGTGGGGCCGCCCCAGGCCACATCCACTAGACTCTCTAGGCTCGACTGGCCAAAGCGCTCAATGGCCAACAGCGACTCCGATGCCCCGGCGAACTGCTCGTTTTGTTGGCGCATGGTAAACGCCGCCATGTAGCCAGCATCGGCTACGGCTTGGGCGACTCGCTCGTCGTAATGGCCAGTGGGGTAGCTAAAGTAGCGAATCGGAATACCCAACTCACTCTCGAGTCGCCGCTTAGACTCGACGACCTCGTAAACTAAATCTTCATCGCTCAGTTCGCGCAGATCGGGAGGATGGGTAACGCTATGGGCGGCAATAGTCACGAGCGGTTCAGCAGCCATAGTCTTGAGTTGCTCCCAGGTAAGGGTGGAGCGCCCTGCTACATCACCATCGACCTTGCCAGGAAATACAAAGAACGTAGCGGGTACCTGATACTTTTGCAGAAGCGGTAGGACGTGCTCGTAGTGGCCCACATAGCCGTCGTCGAAGGTAAGCAAGACGGGTTTTGCCGGGAGCGACTTACCGGTGCGGAGGTGTTGTATCAGTTGGTCAGGGCTGATAGGGGTTAGCCCATTGTCCAGAATGGTCTTGAGGTGGTTTTCGAAGTCTTCGGGGGTGAGGTCAAAAAATACCTCCGGCGGCTCAAGCACGTCGTGGTACATGAGCACCGGCACGCGAGCCTCGGTTGCCTGGCGGTGAATGCCAGGCCAAGGCTCTGCGCCGAGGGCGGCGATCGCGTCGCCACTTAGACGACTTGTGACTGTCTCCAAACCAGTGCCGGCGAACAGTTCGGTATCCCTTAGCGGATCAGCCTGAGCTAAGTCCACAGGGGGACGACACAGCCGCTCACTACTAACCGCCGTGGGGAAGGCATCAATCCCTGGAGCATTGACCAGGGCAAAAAGCTCGGCATCAAAAGCCTGGGGCGGCTGACTAGGGGGCGAGACAGCTACGCCACTACTGTTCACGCTAATCGCCCCCGTCGCTAGGCCACCCGCTAAGGGCACAGCCGCCCCCAGCAAAAATGCTCCCGACCCCAGGGTGGCCAAGGCCCGTACCTTCGATCCTTTAAAGCCAGATTCCTGTTTGAAGACCTTGCCCATTAATACATCTCCCCACCGTTTTTGAAGCCCTAGTGCAGGCCTCCGTCAAAGCCCACTACATAGTACTGGGGAAAGGCGTCTTTGTTTGATGAGGGCAGCTTGTATTTTGGTTAAAGCTCGGTTAATTTCTGCGCTGGGTTATGGGCGCGATCGCGATCGCCAATCGCCACCTGGACGTAGTATGGAACAAGCCCGCATCGCAATTTCATGACCACAACCATTGCCTATTTGGGGCCTGAAGGCACATATACTCAGCTCGCTGCCATTGCCTATAGCCTTGATCTTGAACATCGCATCGGCCAGCCCGTTGAACTCTTGGCCCTACCTAGTATTCCTAAAGCCATGCAAGCCACCGCCGACGGTCTCACCGCGTTTACCATTGTGCCCGTCGAGAACTCTACCGAAGGCGGGGTTACCACAACCCTAGATACCCTCTGGCAACTCCAACAACTCAATATTCACCATGCCATGGTCATGCCCATTCGCCACGGTCTGCTTTCTCAGGCCACAACCCTAGCCACCGTCAGCGCTGTCTACTCCCATCCCCAAGCGCTATCTCAATGTCAGCAGTGGCTAGAGCACAATTTACCGCAAGCTGACCTAGTGGCTACTCGGTCTACCACAGAAGCGCTAGGACATTTAACAGACGACACATCTATAGCCGCGATCTCCTCGGAATGGGCGGCTCAGCTGTACAACCTGCCTATCTTGGCCCACAACATCAACGACAACAGCGACAACTGCACCAAGTTTTGGGTTCTCGCCAGTGACCAAGCAACCCTTAACCAAGCCGGTCAATATACCTCCTTAGCCTTTAGTCTGCCGGTTAATGGCCCAGGCGCACTGTTGCAGCCCCTTGAAGTCTTAGCTCGTTACAACATCAATCTCAGCCGCATCGAGTCTCGACCTACTAAACGATCCCTAGGAGAATACCTATTCTTTGTAGACTTAGAGACCAATGCTCACAGCAAAATTGGCCAACAGGCCCTCAAACAACTCAGAGCCTGCACTGAGACCCTAGTAAATTTTGGCACCTATAGCCGAGTAGGGGTAGAGCCCAGCTTGGCACTGGCTAAAGCTAAAAGCAAGTCTACTCAAGCACTTCCTTAAGAGCGGTACGAGCCGCCAGATGATTGCGGGTCGATGTCAAAATTTCGGCTTCTCGCTCAAGCCGCACGCTGGTGTCGTCCATCTCCAGCAACGCCTGCTGCTCTAGGGCAACGCCGTGCAGGTTACTGGCTACCCAGTATGACAGCTCAATCGGAATATCCGGAATGTTTTCCGGCAGATCGATATCTTGATTAGTAAGCTTGGCAGACAAATGTACAACATCCCGCAGCAAGCGATCGACATCTGAGGCCAATGGGCTTAAATCTTCGCTAGTGGGTCTATCCTCAATCCACTCAACCAAGCCTACCCGATAGGGTTTTTCGCGCACATAGCTCAATACTCGAAACCGTTGCTGACCAATCGTCAGAATTTTAAGCCGATCATCAGGCAAACGTTGGTAATGAAGAATCTCAGCACAGCAACCCACATTAGCTGGCTTACCGGAAGTCGGATCCAACATCAGCACTCCAAAACGGCGATCGCTTTGGAGAACAGTGTTCATCATAATCCGGTAACGGGGCTCAAACACATGAAGCGGCAGGTGCCTCCCCGGAAACAAAACCAATTCAGGTAAAGGAAAAAGCGGTAACTCTCGCACAGATATCGACTCGGAGAATGCCATTATCGCCTCTATCAAGGTGCAGCCTGGCGAGTCTCAGCACGGCAGGCTGTAACACTTATTTACATAGAGGTATTCTAACTCAACTCACCTGAGGAATGCTTCCCTAGACTAGCAACATCTAGAGCAAAGCAGCCCTATAACAACGAGATCCTACTGCCGACATCGGCAGTAGGATCTTAAGGCTAGCACTAAAGCTTAACTTCGATATCGACCCCTGCAGGTAAATCAAGCTTCATTAACGCATCAATAGTTTTAGAAGAGGGCTGGTAGATGTCAATAATTCTACGGTGAGTACGGCTCTCAAAATGCTCCCGAGAGTCTTTGTCTACGTGGGGAGAACGCAATACACAATAGATTCGTCGCTTGGTCGGCAACGGAATCGGGCCAATGGCTGTAGCGTTGGTGCGATTAGCGGTATCGACAATCTTGTCACAGGAAGTATCGAGCAGTCTACGATCAAAAGCCTTCAGGCGAATGCGAATCTTCTGTTGCTGAACAGTAGCCATAGGTTTAAAGAGATTAGGTTGTCAAGGTACGAAATGAAAGCAAATAATTCAGAGGAAAAAAGGCAGGAGCACTTGCCCCAAAGGCTTGCTCCTGCCCTTTTAAAGTTAGCGCCTAGGCTACTTCAAAATTTTAGAAACCACACCGGCTCCCACCGTGCGCCCGCCTTCGCGAATAGCAAAACGCATACCCTGCTCAATAGCAATAGGGTTGATGAGTTCTACGGTCATCTTGATGCGATCGCCCGGCATCACCATTTCAGCATCGCTGCCGTCGTCAGCAGTGAACGCAATGATGCTACCCGTCACATCGGTTGTACGCACGTAGAACTGGGGCTTGTAGCCAGGGAAGAAGGGGGTATGACGACCGCCTTCCTCTTTCTTCAGAATATAAACCTCGGACTCAAACTGAGTATGAGGGGTAATGCTGCCAGGCTTAGCCAACACCATGCCGCGCTCGATATCTTCCTTCTGGACACCACGCAGCAGCAAGCCAACGTTGTCACCGGCCATTCCTTCGTCCAGGGTCTTCTGGAACATCTCGACCCCGGTTACGGTGGTATTGCGGGTATCGCGGATACCCACTAGCTCCACGGTTTCGCCGACCTTGACCTTGCCGCGCTCAATCCGACCAGTGGCAACGGTACCCCGACCAGTAATCGAGAACACGTCCTCAACAGCCATCAAGAAAGGCTTGTCAATATCGCGCTCAGGAGTAGGAATGTAGTCATCAACGCTATCCATCAGCGCCAAAATTTTATCGACCCATTCGTTATCACCACGACCAATAGCCGGGGTAGACGTCAAGGCTTCTACCGCCATTAGCGCTGAGCCAGAAGTGATGGGAATGTCGTCACCGGGAAAGTCATAAGAGCTCAACAGCTCACGAACTTCAAGCTCCACCAGCTCCAGCAGCTCCTCGTCATCGACTTGGTCTTGCTTATTCAAGAAGACAACAATACTGGGTACACCCACCTGCTTAGCCAGCAGAATGTGCTCCCGGGTTTGAGGCATGGGGCCATCGGCGGCGGAGCACACCAGAATGGCACCGTCCATCTGGGCTGCACCCGTGATCATGTTCTTCACATAGTCAGCGTGGCCAGGGCAATCAACGTGGGCGTAGTGGCGAGTTGCGGTCTCATACTCCACGTGGGCCGTATTGATGGTAATACCACGGGCCTTTTCTTCGGGGGCCGCATCGATCTCGTCATATTTACGAGCCTTAGCGCCACCAGCCGCTGCCAGCGTCATAGTAATAGCAGCCGTCAGAGTGGTTTTGCCATGGTCAACGTGACCGATGGTGCCGATGTTGACGTGGGGTTTATTGCGTTCAAACTTTTCGCGTGCCATTGTACGTTACTTGTCCTTTCCTTTCTAAGCGTTCCCAGTGTTTTTAGAGATAATGGCCTCAGCCACGTTTCGCGGAACCTCGCCATAGTGGCTAAACTCCATCGAAAAAATGCCCCGACCCTGCGTTTTAGAGCGTATGTCGGTAGCATAACCAAACATCTCGGCCAATGGAACATGGGCTGTAACCTTTGCAACGCCAGCCTCTGTTCCCATACCCTCGATCTGGCCCCGGCGGGAGTTTAGATCTCCCATGACGTCACCCAGAAAATCTTCTGGAACTTCAACCTCGACCTTCATGATCGGCTCTAGAAGGACGGGAGACGCCTGCATGACGGCCTCCTTCATAGCCATTGACCCAGCAATTTTAAAGGCCATCTCTGATGAGTCTACATCGTGATAAGACCCATCGACCAGAGTAACCTTTAAATCAATTACGGGGTACCCAGCTAGGATACCAGATTCACAGGCTTCTTTCATGCCCTGTTCCGCAGGAGAGATATATTCTTTTGGAATGGTGCCCCCTACAATCTTAGAGGCAAACTCGAAGCCAGTGCCTTCTTCAGAGGGCTCCACCTTAACGACCACATGGCCATACTGACCCTTGCCACCGCTCTGACGAATGAATTTGCCCTCAGCCGTAGTGGGTTTGCGGATAGTCTCTCGATACGCCACCTGAGGCGCACCGATATTGGCTTCTACCTTGAATTCGCGCAGCATACGATCAACCAGAATGTCGAGGTGAAGCTCGCCCATGCCTGCAATCACCGTTTGATTGGTTTCGGGATTGGTGCTGACTCGAAAGGTTGGGTCTTCCTCAGAGAGCGACTGGAGAGCCTTAGACAACTTATCCATGTCTTGCTTGGTCTTAGGCTCTACGGCCACCGAAATCACGGGCTCAGGCACAAACAGCGATTCCAGCACAATGGGCTGCGCTGGGTCACAGATAGTATCGCCAGTAAAGGTATCTTTGAGACCGATCGCTGCGCCCAAGTCACCGGCCCTCAGTTCATCAACATCAATGCGATCGTCAGCCTTAAGAATAATCAGCCGAGAAATACGCTCCTTTTTGTCCTTAGTAGCGTTGTAGATATAGCTACCTTTTTGCAAAACCCCAGAGTAAACCCGCACGAAGGTCAGCCGACCGTAGGGATCGGCCATAATCTTAAAGGCCAAAGCCGCCAAGGGGATATCGTCGTCGGCCGGGCGCTCAGCCTGTTCACCATTGGGCAGCAGTCCTTGAATGGGGGGCACGTCGATGGGCGCTGGCAGATAATCGACGACCGCATCGATCAGCAGCTGAACCCCACGATTTTTGAACGCTGACCCACACAACACTGGGACGACTGTTCCAGCGATTGTTCCCTGTCGCAGGGCTGCCATGATTTCGGCCGCAGTTAGCGGCTCACCTTCTAGATATTTCTCAATTAGGCCCTCATCGACCTCGGCCACAGCTTCTTCCAGCTGAGCGCGGTACTCTGTTGCGATCGCCAGCATATCTTCCGGGATCTCAATGTCTTCTACGTTTTGGCCCAGGTCGTCGTGGTAGAGCCGGGCTCGCATAGAAACCAAGTCAACGACACCATAAAATTCTGATTCGGCACCAATTGGTAGCTGAATGGGCACAGCATTAGCGCCTAAACGATCGCGCAACTGACTGCAAACTTTAAAGAAATCGGCTCCGGTGCGATCCATCTTGTTGACGAAGGCAATGCGAGGCACCCGGTAGCGATTGGCCTGGCGCCACACCGTTTCTGACTGGGGTTGTACACCTCCCACCGAGTCAAATACAGCGATTACCCCATCCAAGACGCGCATGGAGCGTTCGACCTCAATGGTGAAGTCAACGTGGCCAGGGGTGTCAAGAATATTGATCTGGTGGTCACGCCAGGTCGTACTGATAGCCGCCGCAGTAATCGTGATGCCACGCTCCCGCTCCTGTTCCATCCAGTCGGTAACAGCAGTACCTTCGTGTACCTCACCAATCTTGTGCACCATACCCGAGTAAAACAGGATGCGCTCTGTGGTGGTGGTTTTGCCCGCATCGATATGCGCTGCAATGCCAATATTTCTAACCCTTTCTAGGGGCGTTGTCCGTACCACAGCTACCTCCCTATTACTATACGGCCAGCCGCTTCGGCAACCCTAACCAAGCTCATCCTAGGAAGCAGAAACCGCGATCGCCAAGGAACCGCAGAAGTCCTGAAGCCACCATTGGCGACCGTACTAGTATCGATAGTGAGCAAAAGCCTTGTTTGCTTCAGCCATCCGGTGGGTCTCTTCTCGCTTACGGACTGCCCCACCCGTTTCATTGGCTGCATCCATAAGCTCATTGGCCAGCCTAATGGCCATCGACTTACCAGGACGCTGGCGAGCAAACTGGGTCAGCCAGCGCAGGGCCAAGGCCACACTGCGCTCTGAACGTACTTCCATCGGTACCTGGTAGGTAGCGCCACCTACGCGCCGGGCCTTGACCTCTACCAGAGGCGATGCATTGCGTACGGCCCGCTCAAATACGTCCAGGGGATCGCCACCGCTGCGCTCCTTGATAATGCCAAAAGAATTATAAATAATCTTGTCAGCCAGAGACTTCTTGCCGCTGGTCATCAGACGTCGGCTCATCATAGTGATAAGTCGGCTGTTATAGACAGAATCCGGTGGGATAGGACGCTTCTGGATAACGGTGCGGCGAGACATGATTCAAGTTCCAGTGGATTAACGGCTAACAATTTAGACAAACAATGTAGCTCAAGAGGCCTTTAACAGGCCCAGGGAAGTCAATAAATCATCACCAATCAAAACCAACTTTCAGATTGCCCTCTGAATCGCCCAACCCAAAGTGTATATTCACTTCTTCTTTAGCAGGCGATAGCGCAATCAGACTGGCTAGATTAACAATTTACCTGAGTCCTCGACCTCAAGCTTATCCCTTAGGACGCTTTGCGCCATACTTAGAGCGCCCTTGGCGACGGTCTTTAACTCCGGCGGTGTCAAGGGTGCCACGAATGATGTGATATCGAACACCAGGCAAATCCTTTACCCGACCGCCACGAATCATAACCACGGAGTGCTCTTGCAGATTGTGGCCAATACCTGGGATGTAGGCAGTTACCTCAAAGCCAGAGGTCAGTCGAACCCGTGCCACCTTCCTCAGGGCCGAGTTGGGCTTCTTGGGGGTCGTCGTGTAAACACGAGTACAAACGCCGCGACGCTGAGGACAGCTCTTCAGGGCGGGAGACTTGGTTTTCTTCTCGGTTTTCTGACGCTCACTCCGGATGAGTTGCTGAATCGTGGGCATAGGTGCTTCTGCTGCTAGGGCGGATATCAGATAAAATCAAGTCTTCACAAGATCTAACTCTAGCACTTTGGCGAAGCTTTGGTCAAACAAACTATCATGGGCTAGCAGGCGCCGACCCTAGCTTACTGACAGGCTTGGGTTTGTGCAGTCTTGGGATACTGAGGTATCAGCGCTGAGAGCAAAGGCATTACCACAGCCACAGGTGCGCTGAGCCAAGGGATTGATAAAGCGAAACCCACCACCCATGAGATCTTCGGCATAATCAATGATGAGATCTTTAACCAGATCTAGCTGGGCTGTCGGGATGCCTAGATGAAGATTGTCACAATTGATAACGGTTAGGGGCTGCTGAGAGGTTGGCTTAGCCGTGAGGCAATAGGTCCAATCGGCACAGCCGCCTGGCTCAAGGGTGAGATAAATCTGGGCAAGGTGCCATTCTTGCTCGTCAGGGTATTGATGCAGCAATCGCTTTATTTCTTGGCTAGCGGCAGCGCGAATCTGAACCATCAGCTTAGAGGCAGAACTATTAAAACGGTGGTAGTGCTGAGCTTAGCACTACCACCGCTTATATTCCCTGGGGCGTGAGATTAACAGTACTATCAGGGGTAACCGTCTAAATGGTCTCAACCCGGGAATAGTCGTCTTGGAAGCGAACAATATCGTCTTCGCCGAGATACTCACCGTTTTGCACCTCAATCAGCACGAGGGGAATAACGCCGATATTCTCTAGGCGATGCTGGGTGCAGGGGGGAACGTAGGTGGACTGATTAGTGGACAGAAGGATTTCGTTGCCGCCACAAACCACCTTGGCGGTACCAGACACGACAATCCAGTGCTCACTGCGATGGTGGTGTAATTGCAGACTAAGGCGGTGTCCAGGCTTCACCTCAATACGCTTGATTTTGTAGCCCCGGCCCTCTTCGAGCACAGTATAGGAACCCCAGGGGCGAAGACCGGTTTCAGCAGTTTCTTGACCGTTGCTGGTGGCTAGTGCCAGCGCAGCAGATTGAATGGAATCTTGTAGTTTTGTTGGCATAGCAAAAATTCTCCTAGAACCTAACGTTGAAGACTGCGCTGGGCTAATAAGACATCTAGATAGCTGGACTTTTACCCTGCCCACTATGGTGAGACCCTGTAAATAGCCAGAAAGTTTCGTGAACCCAGGGAGTTGGGTCAAGTTTTCAGCCAATAGTCTAGCAAGCGGTAGCGGTGAGGCAGGGGAATGTGAGGATGAACGACGGCAATTACACCAATTCTTTACACCCAGCTTTATCTTTGCTGGCATCGAAAACTTGACGCTAAAACGCAGCGACCAGGGTACTTGGGGCTATGGGTGAAGGTAGGGGTGCAGTCCAAACTCCGTAGTCAACGCTATGGCAGAAATAACCCGATGCCGTTGTTGACTCTGGCTGCTGTACGAGGCGAGCGATTAATTAGGCGTCCCCCTAAGTAGAGGCTGGCTGAGCTGCCGCCATCTAGATTAAGGGCGTCGGTGCTACCGAGCTGGAGCATGATTTGAGCCATCTGGGCCAGGGTAGGCCCTGGGCCTAGGGGACTGTGATGGGCGGCGACTAGCAGCATATCGCCATCGGCCGTCAGACCAATAGCGCTGCGCGGGGCCGCTTGAGTGGCAAAGGCGGTGCTGAATTGCTCTAGCGGGGCATCTAGGACTATGGCGCGATCGCGAATTAATAATGGCCCCCCGCCAATTAGGTTAGGGAAAGCGGCCATGGTAGCAGGCAGTAGATCACTGGCTAGGGCTACAGACTCTCCGGGCGGTAGAGCCCGGGCAGCTGTGTTGTAGGAGCGGAGGGCTAACAGGTAGCCCTCCTCTGGAATGATCACGCCCCCTGCCCCAACGGTATCTGCTGTCTGCTGAGTGATGATCACGTCATTGCGCACGGTGATGATGGTTTCACCACCAGTAATCGGCTGGTAAGTGCGCCCCCAGGCATTTGTATACAACCCCATGCCCGCCTGCACATAACCACTGTTAATAGCCTGAATTGGGAAGCTCTGCCCTGTAGACGTGGTAATGGCCTGTTTCAGAAACAGACGCTCCATCCGCACCTGCCCCTGGTCGTTCCAGCCCACGACGCCGCGACTTAGAATCGGGCCTGAGAGCCAGGTATTGTTAGCGCGCACTGCGCCCAGGGGGTACTGATTGTTGCGGTTAAAGAAACCAGCGTTGATAGCGGCGGTAGCCTGCCAGCGTTGCGCCAGGGTGCTAAGCGGCGCTGTGCCAACGACAGTGGTGGGGTCTGGCCAGATGGGTCGCAAGCGGGCTGGGCCGGGGGTGATTTGCAGCCAGTAAACGGGAAATGGTTGTCCGGCGACGGAGATATATCGCTGCTGCCAGTGGACTCCCGGAGCCCAAGCAATACTGTGGGGCTGCAGATTGTCGGCACGGATATCGATGATAATTTGGCTGGGGTTAGCTCGGGTAACGAGACTCGGGCGATGACTAGTGCTGGCCTGGAGACGGGTACCGCCGCCTTCAGGCGTGAGGGTAAGTGCCCCCAGGGCGGGGCCGGGCGGGGCGGCGATCGCCGCTGCCATGATCGCTGCATCGACGGTAGCACCAAAGGTGAGGGTGAGCGCATCGGCATTGTCACCTAGGGCTACAGGGCTCGGGCCAGATAGCTCGATCGTCAGGCGCTCTCCGCCGTGCTGGGGATCTCGGCGGAAGGCCAGCACCCGGGCTGGCGGCGTGGTAATTTGCAGGGTGCCACCTTGGGGCTGTACCTGCCAGCCATAGCGCTCCCTGAGGGGGGAGATGTCGAGGAACCGATAGCCATCTCGAACCCAAGCGGCCAACTCTAGGGCGGCCCCTGATTCGGGAAACCACTGGATAGGTTGCCGACTAGGCTGAGTGTTGCTCAGCAGCGTAGCGCCTAGATAATCGGTGACGCCGTAATCAGCCAGGCCGATCTGGCCATTGGTAATGCTCCAGGGGATGGCGACACGATCGCCGTTGAGGGTGACGGTTTGCCCCTGGGCCTCGGGGTCTGGGGTCTGGGCATTGGCGATCGCAACGGCGGTAGGCAACAGTCTTGGTTCCGTTGTGATGGCCACAGGTAGTGCGATCGCACCGACCAGCCCCATGCTCAGCCAGCCGACAGTTCTCCATCGGCAGCCTAAGCCTAGATGGAGCGATGAGAGAGCGGTGGCCAACAGGCTAACCATAGAAAAAATTGCGTTAGAGAATTGTAAGTTTTACGATCTAGAGGAGCACCAGCCCGGTCGATAGACAAGCCATCTGCCGATGATTCTGAAACAATAGCTACCGCTACTGTCGCTTAATTCTAAGAAGCTGTGACTAAATGCTGAGCTGAAGGTTTGTAAACTCCTGATAAAGTCGATTAAATTACTGATACTGCTCACCAAGTACCAATGCTGAACAGCAGGGGAAATTAAAGCTCGGGCACTACGTCTGCAGCCTGCACCGTATCTTCTAGCTTCACCCCTGACTCCAGCGTCTGAATCTGAATCTAAATCAGATTTCTGTTAGGCATTTGCCCACGATAAGTGCCAGCAGCTGTGCCCTCGGCCCCAGACGGCACAGCTGCTGGGCGAGTGCTTCCAGACTGCTCAATATCTTTTCTGACCGCTACTCCGTTGTTTTGCTCTTCCCTGGGACGTACACCTGTGAATCCATCCTATCAACCTCAGCAGCCTACCCGTTCTCAATGGCCAAATTGGGGGCCAGCATCGCTGGTTGAAGAACGCGATGCCTGCGGTGTAGGTTTCTTGGCCGATCGTCAGAATCGCCCTAGCCATGCTCTGGTAATCAAGGCACTAGCGGCACTCGACTGTATGGAACACCGGGGTGGTCGCTGTGCTGACCAAGACTCAGGCGATGGGGCCGGGGTGATGACAGCGATTCCGTGGATGATTTTAACCCGCTGGGCCCAAGAGCAAGGACTGGCACCGCTACAGTCTGACCGCACTGGTGTGGTGATGATCTTTTTGCCTAACCATGACGAGGCGGCAGCGTTTGTACGTAACGCTTTCCAGCAAGTCGTCGAGAGCGAAGGGTTGGCACTCTTGGGCTGGCGGCCCGTGCCCGTACAGCCAGACGTACTCGGCCCGTTGGCAAAGCAGTATCAGCCCCGCATTGAGCAGCTGATGGTTGCGTCAACCACCGAAACCAACGAAGACCTAGAACGGCGTCTG
The DNA here is from genome assembly GCF_015207395.1 of Nodosilinea sp. LEGE 07088. Classification (GTDB taxonomy): domain Bacteria; phylum Cyanobacteriota; class Cyanobacteriia; order Phormidesmidales; family Phormidesmidaceae; genus Nodosilinea. The sequence goes on along the minus strand of NZ_JADEWX010000003.1, from coordinate 119,579 downwards.
TACCTCATGCGTCGTCGGGTGATGCACTGGGTAGCAAACGCCACCAGTGAGCCCGGCTATCTAACGGCAGCGATGGTAGCGGGCCTACAAGAGTTCTATGTCTGCTCCTGCTCGTGCCACACCATTGTTTATAAAGGGATGGTGCGTTCGGCCGTTTTGGCAGCCTTCTATAGTGATCTGCGCGATCCTGACTACGTCAGCTCTTTCGTGGTGTATCACCGCCGCTTTAGCACCAACACCATGCCAAAGTGGCCTCTGGCTCACCCCATGCGGCTGCTGGGTCACAATGGCGAAATCAATACCCTAGTCGGCAATATCAACTGGATGGTGGCCCGCCAGGCCGATCTATGTCACCCGCTCTGGGGCGATCGCTTTGACTTGCTCAAGCCCATTGTCAATGCCGAAAACAGCGACTCAGCTAACCTCGACAATGTCATGGAGCTGCTAGTGCGATCGGGTCGGTCGCCCCAAGAGGCCCTGATGATGATGGTGCCCGAGGCCTACAACAACCAGCCCGAGCTAGATTCCTATCCCGAAATCACCGACTTCTACGAATACTACGGCGGCCTTCAAGAGCCCTGGGATGGCCCCGCCTTGATTGTCTTTAGCGACGGCACCCAGGTAGGGGCAACGCTCGATCGCAACGGTCTACGCCCGGCCCGCTATGTGGTCACCAAAGACGATCTATTAATGGTGTCGTCTGAAGCCGGCGTCTTAGCGGTTGCGCCTGAAGATGTGGTCGAAAAAGGTCGGCTTGGGCCTGGCCAAATGATTGTTGTAGATTTGCACAGTCAGGAAATTTTGAAGAACTGGGCGATCAAACAGCGCGTGGCTACTCGCCATCCCTACGGCCAGTGGCTAAAAGCTAACCGGGCTGACGTACAGCCCCAATTGTTTAGCGAAAGCTCTGTTTTTGAGCCCCAGGCTCTGCTGCGCCAGCAGAGCGCCTTTGGCTACACCGCCGAAGATCTGGACATGATCATTCAGGATATGGCCGCCCAGGGGAAGGAACCCACCTTCTGTATGGGAGACGACACTCCCCACGCGGTGCTATCTGACAAACCCCACCTGCTCTACGACTACTTTAAGCAGCGCTTCGCCCAGGTGACAAACCCAGCCATTGACCCCTTGCGAGAGCGGTTGGTCATGTCCCTAACGACCCAGTTGGGGGCCCAGGGCAACTTGCTCAACGAGCAGCCTGAGTACGCTCGACTCCTGCATCTCGAAAGCCCGATGATCAATGAAGTGGAGCTGGAGCAAATCCACAGGTCGGGGTTTGCAACGGCTACCGTCTCGACGCTGTATGCCATCACCGATGGGCCTAAAAGTTTAGAGCAGGCGGTGGTAGCCCTCTGCGATCGCGCCGATGAAGCGGTCAAGGCGGGCAGTGTCGTTTTGGTGCTGAGCGATCGCGTCGATGACCAGGGACATCCTGCTCCGCTGGGGGCCGAAACCAGCTATATCCCGCCGCTGCTGGCGGTGGGGGCCGTGCACCACCACCTGATACGCAACGGGCTGCGCATGCACACCTCGCTCGTGGTCGATACGGCTCAGTGCTGGAGCACCCACCACTTTGCCTGCCTGATTGGCTACGGCGCCAGCGCTATCTGCCCCTACCTGGCCCTGGAGTCAGTCCGCCACTGGTGGCACGATAGCCGCACCCAAAAACTGATGGCAACAGGCAAGCTGCCGGTATCTACCCTCAACGGTGCCCAAGACAACTACCGCAAGGCCGTTGAAGCAGGTCTGCTCAAGATTCTCTCGAAGATGGGCATCTCCCTGATCACTAGCTATAGAGGAGCACAGATCTTTGAAGCCATCGGCATTGGTCCTGACCTGCTCGATCTAGCTTTCCGGGGGACAACATCGCGTCTGGGGGGGCTATCGCTGGTTGACCTGGCCCAGGAAACCATTCGTTTTCATCAGCGGGCATTCCCTGAGCTCACCGCGAAGCGGCTACAAAACATGGGCTTTATTCAGTCGCGGCCCAGCGGCGAATACCACATGAATAACCCGGCCATGAGTAAGCTGCTGCACAAAGCCGTAGCCGAGCGCCAGTACGACCACTACGAGCTGTATAAGACCCAGCTTGAAAATCGCCCCATTACCGCCCTCCGAGATTTGCTCGATTTTGAGAGCGATCGCCAGCCCATTCCCGTTGACCAGGTGGAATCAGTAGAAACCATCATGCGCCGCTTTTGCACTGGGGGCATGTCCCTCGGAGCCTTGTCGCGGGAGGCCCATGAGGTGCTGGCCGTGGCCATGAATCGGATCGGTGGCAAATCGAACTCTGGGGAAGGGGGCGAAGACCCCGTGCGCTTTAAGGTGCTCTCAGATGTAGATGCTGACGGCAATTCTCCTACCTTCCCCCATCTGCGGGGCTTAAAAAACGGGGACACCGCTAGCTCAGCCATTAAACAAGTGGCCTCTGGGCGCTTTGGGGTTACCCCCGAGTATCTGATGCATGCCAACCAAATCGAAATCAAGCTGGCCCAGGGGGCTAAACCCGGTGAGGGAGGGCAACTGCCGGGCAAGAAAGTCAGCCCCTACATCGCCATGCTGCGACGCTCGAAGCCAGGGGTTTCGCTGATTTCACCCCCCCCCCACCACGACATCTATTCCATTGAGGATCTGGCCCAGCTGATTTTTGACCTGCACCAGATCAACCCCAAGGCAGGCGTATCGGTAAAGCTGGTGTCAGAGGTGGGCATTGGCACCATCGCTGCCGGGGTCGCTAAGGCCAATGCCGACGTGATTCAGGTATCGGGCCACGACGGTGGCACCGGGGCATCGCCCTTGAGCTCGATCAAGCACGCGGGGGTGCCCTGGGAACTCGGCCTGACCGAAGTTCACAAGGTACTGATGGAAAATCAGCTGCGCGATCGCGTCACGCTGCGGGTTGACGGCGGCCTCAAAACTGGCTGGGATGTGGTCATGGGGGCCCTAATGGGGGCCGAAGAGTTTGGCTTTGGCTCTATCGCCATGATTGCCGAGGGCTGCATTATGGCCCGGGTCTGCCACACCAACAACTGCCCCGTGGGCGTGGCTACCCAAAAAGAAGAGCTGCGCCAGCGGTTTACCGGCCTGCCCGAGCACGTGGTTAACTTCTTCTATTATATTGCTGACGAGGTGCGATCGCTGCTGGCGCGCCTGGGCTACACCTCGCTGATCGACATCGTCGGTCGGGCAGACTTGCTCCAGCCGCGCACCGGGGTATCTCTGGCTAAAACCCAGGGATTGGATCTAACCACCCTGATGAACCTGCCCGATGGCCGACGCGATCGCAGCTGGCTGCAACACGAAGCCGTCCACAGCAATGGCCCTGTGCTCGATGACGAAATGCTGGCCGATGCCGACATTCAGCACGCCATTGCGACCCAGGGCACCGTTACCAAGACCTACCCCGTCGTCAATACTGACCGCACCGTTGGGGCCAGGGTCGCCGGGGCGATCGCCGAAAAGTACGGCAACGCCGGCTTTGAAGGCCAGCTCAACCTCACCTTTGCAGGCAGCGCTGGCCAGAGCTTTGGGGCCTTTAACCTAGCCGGCATGACGCTGACGTTGGTAGGCGAGTCTAACGACTATGTCGGCAAAGGCATGCACGGCGGCGAAATCGTGGTTAAGCCGCCCCTGGGCATTACCTACGACCCGTCAACCAATGTGATCGTCGGCAACACCTGTCTCTACGGAGCCACCGGCGGCACCCTCTATGCCCTGGGTACTGCTGGCGAGCGTTTTGCCGTGCGCAACTCTAAGGGCCAAGCGGTAATCGAAGGTGCCGGAGACCACTGCTGCGAATATATGACCGGCGGCGTTGTGGTTGTGCTCGGCCCCGTAGGACGCAATGTGGGTGCCGGTATGACCGGTGGATTGGCCTACTTTTTGGATGAAAATGGCGGTTTCCCGGTGCGGGTCAACCCTGAAATCGTCAAAGTGCAGCGGGTGATTACCCCTGCCGGGGAAGTGCAGTTGAAGCGGTTAATTGAGGCTCACCTGGCCCACACTGGCAGCCCTAAGGCCAACGCCATTTTGGCTAACTGGAGCGAATATCTGCCCCGGTTTTGGCAGGTGGTACCTCCCTCCGAAGCCGAAGCCCCAGAGGCTAACCCTGACACCACCAGCGCAGAGAAGGTGCTGAGTTCCAGTCAATCATAGACACCAATGATGCGCCGACTATTCTAGCGAGCAAAGGACAGAGCATTGACCAACGACTGATGCTTTGCCTCCCATGACTGGCCCATGGATTGCCCTAGAGAATTGAAACCTGGGCCGGTATCGTCATGTGTTACAGTTGATCTCTGGTCATGGCATGTCGTGGGCAACACACGCCTATGCGGGCAGAGTGTTTGGCTGGGGTAATTCCTGCAATGGCTGCGACCAATGGACGGGCAGAGAATGCCTGCATTAGCCGCGGAAAACCTTCCCCTGCTTAAACCGCCATTTTTTAGTTTGTTGCTCACACCTGCCCTATTGTCTGAGGATATTGAATGTCTAAGCGTCGTAATCCAAAAAAAGAAAAAGCATTACGAAACCAAGCCTACGCTCGCAAGTTTCGCAAGAAGCGCTCCGGCAACCAGCGCTTCTTCCGCCGCAACAACACTGGCGCTACTGACGAAGAAAACACTGACGAGAAAGAGAGCAGCGACTACTCCAACAACAGTAGCTCCTAGTCTTGTACCAGTCGCTGTCGCTAGGGCAAGATTTGGGCCAGGGTAGCCGCCGCTCTATATCCCGACGCGATCGCACCTTCTACATTTCCGCCCTGGCACCAATCGCCGCAGCCGACTAAAGTGGGTAATTCTGGATGATGCAGCAGGGGTTGAGCCAGCGATTGGCTAACAAAGCCATAGCGCCATCGATGCACCTGCATCCAGGCGGGGTTGTTCAACCACGGTGCCAGGTTCTGGGCCGCTTTCATGAGCAGCTCTCGCCCTGTGGCCGCTGGCTCAGCGTGATCGATTACTTTAGATGCAAACGCTGCACTGCTATGGAGCACGACCACCGGCTCTTGAGGGTCGGTTCGTTTGCTGCTATCTAAGGCCACCCAGCGCAGTGGCGAGGATTCGGCGCCATCCACCATCCAGCCATTTTTTCCGGTCTGACCCGTTAAGAGGGTCGGTTGTATGGGGTCGTACCCTGCCATAACGGTCACCACAGCCTCAAATGTCACCGCTTGAAGCTGTTGCACCATAGCCTTGATCACATCATCCTGCTGCGCCGCTGTCTCCAGCAAAGCCACAGCCTAGGGCGCAGGGATGGCCAAAACGATTGCCTTGGCCTCCAGGGCTTGAGGCTCGGCCTGGTTATCTGAGGTGGTTCTCTCGCCTGTAATACGCCAGCCCCGAGCCCATGGGGTTAAAGCTGTAGCTCGCCAGGAACGCTGGATAGTTAGGTCTCCTGCCAAAGCTTTCGCTACTGAACTCATTCCCTCGGTTGCCCTATAGAGTGTCTTTGGATGTGCTGCCGTTAGCGCCCCCTCAGCCCCCAGGGTAAAGGCGTCGGGTTGCCAGAGCTGCAGCACACCCGCTGCTAACAGCTGGGCAATGGGGCTAAACGACTCATCGATAAAGGGGGTTAGATAGCGACAGCCATGGTCTATGACCGTAGAGCCCCGACGGCGGGCTGCCAGGCGCCCCCCCAGCCCCCGAGACTTATCGACCACCCGCACCCGATAGCCCCTTTGGTGTAATTGCCGAGCGGCCGTCAGCCCGCTGAGCCCGGCCCCAATCACCACGACATCTTCTACCACTGTTGCTCCCTGCATTTTGTCATGTAGTCGTTGCTCAACATCCTATCTTGGGGAATTGTGTAAAAATGTAAGACAGTTTTTAAGCGGTGACGCCTGGTGGATGAGCTACGGTCTGCCCTGGAGCTAGCAACAGACGAAGAACTTCAGGCGTTAACGGAGATTCTGTTTCGGCCTCGATTTAACCCGTTTGACTATTTGCAAAACGCTGATCTGCTGGTGGTGCAAAGCGGTAGTCGACAGCAGTGGCTAAATCGGCTGGAGCAACGTTTTCGATTTTTAGCGGCAGACGGGCTAACCGTTATTCATGGCCAGAGCCAGCGAGTCACCTATCGCCAAGCACTGATTCAGGTATGTCGGTACCTCAAGCTGCCCTATGCCACGGCCTGGTCTACCGAAGATTTAGAAGCTGAGGTGTTTTTGCATCTGTTGCGCAGCAACCTGAAGAAGCTGCCTAAGGTAGAGCGCGATCGCCTACAGCAATCTCTCACTCGGTCCTTAACGGATTTTGAGCAGTTTCAAGCCCTGCCCTTGTCCCTCCAGGCTAATCCTCTGGCACTGTTGGCTAAGGGCAGCACTGCTGTTGCGGTCAGCGCCATGGTGCGGCCCTGGCTGTTGCAGCAGATTACCCGACAAATGGCCTTTCAGGTGGCCCGTTATGAGGTGGCCCGGCAGGCTATGGTCAAAGGGGGCGGCACCGTTGTCGCTCAGATTCACCAGCGCTTTGCTCTGGGTATGGCCTCGCGAGGGGTAGCGGCCAGTGCGGCTCGCTATGGGGCCACTCGAGCCGTGTTTTCGGTGTTGGGGCCGGCTCTGTGGGGCTGGTTCTTAGCTGATTTGGGCTGGCGTGCCGTGGCCACTAACTACAGCCGCGTCATTCCGGTTGTGTTCACGCTGGCTCAGATTCGCCTGACTCGATCGACCGAAAGCTGGGAACTGGCCCTAAGCTAAAGACGGCTATCTACACCGTCCCTGTTGCCACTTGCGCTGTCCGTGAGATGCTATGTCTAACGCTTACTCCAGATCTAAAACCCATTATGACCAACTGGGCGTTAAGCCAACGGCGAGCCCCCAGCAGATTCGGCGTGCCTTTCGCGATCTGAGCAAGCTCTACCATCCCGACACCACCGAGTTGCCCGCTGCCGAAGCAACTGAAAGGTTTCAGCAACTGAATGAAGCCTACGCTATTCTCAGCAGCCCCGATCGCCGTTGGACCTATGACCAGCAGGTAGGCTACTCACGCATTTCAGTGATGCAGCCTTTAGAGGCTCTCAACCAGCAAGCGACTCCCCAGCGGCGCGAACCCGCTAACATGTATCTCGACCCTACCGATCGCCCCCTCTCCGCTGGAGAGATCTTTGCGTTATTTATCTTGGGGTTAACCTTTGTGGCTTGCTTGGCCTTAGTGGTTACGGTAGGGCTAACCCGAGGAGACTATGCGGCTGATCGAGAAATAGATGACTATGAAACCGTGACCCCAGTGGCTGGGTCTGCCCCAACCGATAGCCTCAGCCGATCGGGGGTAGAGACTGCTCCAGAGGGTCTTCCAGCAGCGGCCCCGCCATTGCCAGTAGCACCTACACCAGCAGCACCTACGCCTTCGCTACCATCGTCGCCAACCTGGCTCTAGACATCTGTTTCAGATGCTGAGGGGAGAACATACCCCCTTGCCGCGCCAGTTCTGCTACGGTATGCCGACACTCTATCTTGGACATGGATGATTCCTATGGCTCTGCCTTCAGCAACGACCCCCCTCTATAACCACCCTCTACCCGATATCGAAGCCTGGCTACGTCAGCAAGGCTGCACCCAAAATAGCGGAGAAATGCACTGCTGGCACACAATGCGCCCCGGCTGGGAAGCCGATATCGTCATGGAAACAGACTGTATTATGGTGCGCTACATCGGCGCTGGCGCCGACGGCAAGGACGTGCAGCGAGTGTTTAAATATTCCCTGAGTCGCCAAGACCTTGAAGAAGCCATTTTCTCAGGCCCCTAAAAAACATTCCGCTCAGGATTCAAAATGATGCGGATGAAAGGACTTGAACCTTCACGTCCGAAGACACTAGAACCTAAATCTAGCGCGTCTACCAATTCCGCCACATCCGCATTCAGTGCTATAGCATAGCAAACAACCGAGGCCTATGGGAATCTACGCTAGCCAATTCGCAGCGCTAGGGGCGAGCACTGGCTCTAACGACATCCCTTAAATGAGCGACGGTGCTGGGCAGTAGGGCCTAAGGTTTGTAGGGCCAATCGATGGGCAGCACTACCGTAGCCTTTATTACGGGCTAGATGGTAGCCGGGGTAACGGCGATCGAGACGTGCCATCAAGCGATCGCGCCATACCTTAGCCAAAATGCTGGCGGCAGCAATTTCAATATGCTTGCGATCGCCCTGCACGACTGTTCTCTGGGGCAAGGCTAGGTTAGGAATAGGCTGGTTACCATCCACCAAACATAGATCGGGCGGCTCAGACAACCGCCCTAATGCCCGTCGCATTGACAGCAGGCTGGCGTACAAAATGTTTAAGCGTTCGATATCGTGAACCGTAGCCAGCCCGAGAGCGTAGTCAATGGCCAGGGTTTGAATAGGGGTCACTAAACCCTCACGACGGCTCTCGCTGAGGCGCTTGCTGTCAGTCACGCCCAGATCCGCCAGCTGGTCGCAGCCTTGAGGAGACAAGACGACCGCCGCTGAAACGACAGGCCCAAATAGACATCCACGTCCGACTTCGTCTATGCCGGCAATTCTAGCTGCTGGAGCAGCGGTTAAACCCATGACTGGGGCCTCTCGCTGGCCTACTCGTCGCCGTCACCGGCAGAGGCGGAACGGCGACGGCGACGGCGACGGACAGTGCCAGCAGCCTCGGCATCGGCGATAGCTTCGACCGGGTCTGGGGCCTCAGTTGGGCTCGGCTCGGCTACGGGCTCTGGAGCAGCCTCAGGGACGGCAACATCAACATCTTTGGTCTTAGCGCCAGCTGAGCGAGTGCGCACAGTGCGACTCGAGGCGGCTTTAGGCGCAGGAACCTCGGGTTCAACAAGCGCTACTGCCGGAGTTTCTGCCGGAGTTTCCTCCAGTTCTGCCTCGGCTGCCCCTGCCGCCACAAGCGCTGGCGGAGCTTGCCCCGGCAGTACCACTGACACCGTTACATTGCGAGGATCGACCACCGTTTCGGTCGAGAGTACCGTGGGTGAGATGCCCATCATGGCGTAAATACGCTGCTCATCAGGGGTCATCTCAACGGTGATCACCTGAGGGGCGGCGGCGGGCTTACGCCCCCGAGACGTCTCGCCTTGCCCATCGCTCCGGCCTCCGGCTCGTCCCCGCCCCCGGGTAGCGGGCTTGTCGTCTTCGGTCTTGCTGGCGAGTACTGGTGCCGTAGACTCAGCGGGCTGCTCCCTGAACTCACCCGAGCTGGCCCCATTGTCTTTGACAACGGGTGGCTCTTTACCATTACTCCGACTGGGTAAGGGGTCTCGGCGACGACGACGACGATTGCCGCCGCGTCCCGATTTATCTTGATAGCTAGGGTGGTTGATCAGATCGAGCTCTTGCAAGTCAGCCCGACCGTCTAGGCTATCGCCATCCCCTAGGGCTGGTGCCAGTTGAGGGGTAGCGCTGCCGCCAGCAACCAGCGCCCGGGGGGTATCGCCACTATTCTCTCCAGCTGCATCACCGGGTAGATGCACCAAATGCCCCAGACCGCCACAGGTGGGGCAGGGGCGACCAAACAGTTCATAAATATTTTGACCCTGGCGCTTGCGGGTTAACTCCACTAAGCCCAGCTCAGACAGCTGCGAAATCTGAGGCCGCGCCTTGTCGGAGCGCAATGCCTTATTGAAGTGCTCGAGTACCTGTAGCTTGTCGCGCCGCGAATCCATATCGATGAAGTCAACCACGATGACCCCGGCAATATTGCGCAGGCGCAGCTGGCGGGCAATCTCGGCAGCGGCTTCACAGTTAGTCCACAGCACGGTCTCACGAGCGGTGGCCGAACGAGTGAAGGACCCAGAGTTGACGTCAATTACGGTCAACGCCTCTGTACGCTCGATAATAATGTAACCACCGGAGGGGAGATCGACCCTGGGCTTCAGGGCCTCACGAATAGCCGCATTGACTCGGAAATATTCGAGAATAGGGGTGCGATCGCGGTGGTGGTCAATCAGTACCCCGGCGGGCACCTGGCCATCGCTCCAGTTAGCTAGGTGCTGCTTCACCCGCTTCATGCCGGTGCTGGAGTCAGTTACAATCCGATTGACATCGGCGTTGTAAGCATCGCGCAACACCCGCTGAATAAAGTCATCGTCACGGTTCAGCAGTGCCGGGGGGCGCGTACCCATGGCCTGCTGTTGAATACTCTCCCACTGCTTTTGCAGAGTTTCTAAGTCCTCAATGATGGCGTTTTCGCTAATGCCTTCGGCCTCGGTACGCACCAGCAGCCCCATCCCCGCAGGCTTGATCAAAATAGCCAGGGCCCGCAGTCGATTGCGTTCGCTCTCGCTGCGAATGCGCCGCGACAAATTCACCCCACGGCCAGAGGGCATCAGCACCAGGTAGCGTCCTGGGAGACTAATATTGCCGGTTAGCCGTGGCCCTTTGTTGCCGGTGGGCTCCTTCATAATCTGCACCAGCACCTTCTGCTGGGGCACCACCAGCTCGGTGATGGAGCCAGCACTGCGTTTGAGCTTGAGGGGGCCCAGGTCAGTGACATGCATAAAGCCGTTGCGCTCACTGTCGCCAATGTTGACGAAGGCCGCATCTATACCAGGAAGCACGTTTTCTACCGTGCCTACATAAATGTCGCTCACCTGGTGGCTACCAGTAGCTACAATTAGCTCTTGAATCTGATCTTCAGAAAAAACCGCAGCGATCCGATTCTGCTCAGCAATAACAATCTGCTTCGGCATCCAAATTCCTCATACGACGCTCACCGGGGCGAATAAAATTTGCTTTTCCCGCCCTGAGTGGGTGATTTGGCCATTCACCTGCCACGTCAACACCGCCACCGGGCTACCGGAAAACTCATTTGCAAAGGCTGGGTAACAGTCCCGATTGCGAGAACGCAACGATTCTGTAATTCCTAAGGGCATGCACAGATAATCTGATTAGCTGGGTTGCTCTGGGAATTCTTGTTTGCACTGGATCTGATTTACGTTAGATCTGCTTGGGATGAACCGCACAAGCTAAACAAAAATTCTGATAGAAGCACTCAGCGCTCAGGGTGTGTAGCTGCTTAAGAGATTTGCTATGCGCCTTTGCTCAGGCACACTAGCTCCTGCTGACTGCATTATAGCGTCAAGCAGGAGCAGCGGCATTCAGCTGGCTACCTTTCTACCACAGGTATGCTGAAACTGCACTCCTAATGTTGCGTTCTGTTGCTTTAAGCTTCGCACTGGTCGGCAACGAACCATAGATCAAAGGGGCGATCGCAGTGCTAAATTTAGCACTGCGATCGCCCCTTTGATTGCGTCAACTCAACCGCGATCGGCTCTTAGGAAGCAGACGCTGCCGTAGCCCGAGTTCGAGTGCGGCGTTCGGGTACCGCTGCCTGGGGCTGAGGCTGGGATTTCGCCTTGGGCTTAGACTCAGCCTTGGGCTTAGACTCAACCTTGGGCTTAGACTCAACCTTGGGCTTGGGTTCTGCCTGGGCTTGGAGCTCGCCCGCGACCCCCTCACCCTGTAGCAGCACAATCAGCATCGGATCGCGCTTGTCGAGTTCGCGGCGCAGGAGGCGGCGCAGGTCTTGATCAAGGGCCGCCTTCAGAGCATCTAGATCGATGACTGACTGGCCCTTTTTACCACTGACCATTAGCTCAGCACCTTTATTGGCAAGTACCTGGGTGATGATTTGTTTCACCTGGCCCTGAAATCGCTCGGGAGCAATAGACTGGGCCACCCCGCGAATTTGCACAGTGGGGTCGGCCAAGAGCTTGCCATTGCTGCCTACGGTAGCCGCAATAGTCACCACACCGTCTTCAGCCAGCTGTTGCCGTTCTTTCAGCACATCACGGCCAACGACCCCGACCCGAGAGGCATCTACCAGCTCAATTCCTGACGGTACCTGGCCAGCGATGCGAATGCCCTTAGGATTGACCTCTACGATGTCGCCATTGTTGATAATCACCATGTGGTCGGCAGGTACTCCCATACTCTGCGCGGTTTGGGAGTGCTTCACCAGCATCCGATGCTCACCGTGCACAGGCAAGAAATACTTGGGTCGAGTCAAGGCCAACATCAGCTTCTGGTCTTCTTGGGCACCGTGGCCAGAAACGTGAATGCCCTTGTCCTTGCCGTAGACCACCGTGGCCCCGCGCATCATCAGTTTATCAATGGTGTTGACCACAGAAATGGTATTGCCGGGGATAGGGTTAGCGGAGAACACCACGGTGTCGCCACGCTTAACCTTGATCTGCCGATGGGAATCGTTGGCGATGCGGGTCAGGGCCGCCATCGGTTCACCCTGGGAACCGGTGGTCAAGATCAGCACGTTCTCATCGGCGGTGTGGCCGAGGGATTTGAGCGGCAAAAACAGGCTCTCAGGACATTTGATATAGCCCAGGTCGCGGGCATGGGCAATGACGTTGAGCATCGATCGGCCCACCACAAATACCTTACGGTTGTGTTTTTGGGCCAGTTCCAAAATCATATTGACCCGGTGCACCGACGACGAGAAGGTAGTGACAATTAGCCGTCCGTCGGCCTTGCCAAACTCGCGATCGAGGTTGGGAAAGACCGATCGCTCTGAAGGAGTGTGGCCGGGTACTTCAGAGTTAGTGGAGTCGCTGACCAAGCACAGCACGCCCTTCTCGCCAGCCTCTGCCAGCTTTTGAACGTCAAAGGTTTCGCCGTCAACGGGGGTGTGGTCAAACTTAAAGTCGCCAGTGTGAATCACGATGCCCACGGGGGTATGAATGATCACCGAACAACTATCGGCGATGGAGTGGGTATTGCGAATATATTCCACCAGGAATGAGTTGCCGACCCGCACCGTTTCGCGGGGGCGCACCGGCCGCAGTTCGGTGCGATCGCTCATGCCCGCCTCATCTAGCTTGCCCTCCAACAGGGCCATCGCCAAGCGAGGGCCATAGATCACGGGAATATCAAACTGCTTGAGGTGAAAGGCAATACCACCGATGTGGTCTTCGTGGCCATGGGTCACAATCATGCCCTTGATCTTGTGGCGGTTTTCCCGCAGGTAAGTCACATCGGGCAGCACAATATTGACCCCGTGCATGCCGTCAGTCGGAAAGGCTAGCCCTGCGTCGAGCAGCATAATCTCGTCGTTGATCTCAAACACGCAGGTATTCTTGCCGATCTCGTGCAGCCCCCCCAGCGGAATAATCTTCAGGGCATTATTGTCAGTTTTTGAAGTCATAAACAGTCTCGTCAGTAAACAATCGTTTGGAAACTTGAAAGTTGGAAAAGAAACAAACAGATAGCGCCTAACGCCAACCTATGGCCAGTATTCGGTAAGTGCAGGAGGGCTCAACAGGCCCACCAGCTGGCACAGAGATAGGCAGCACAGTTAAGGCCCTAGCCGTCGGTAGCAGCAGCAGCAAAAATTGAAACCCAAGTCAAGGTCACGGCATCGACAGAGCGAGCAGCGAGGGCCATAGACAATACAGATAGATCCATAGATAACGGTCACACAGGAATAAAGGATAAACGGGCTATTTAGTTGTCAGAAAACTAGGGGGCAGTTATCGGCCTGTCTTAAAAGATCCAGATCGAGGAATCCGGGGTTGTCAGTTCAGAACGCGGCGCTATGCTCTCTAGATCGCTGCTAGCCGCCTCAGCACCCTATACCCTTTGAGCTAAAACACCCTGATCAGAGAGTTTCTGAAGCACATCTGAAATAGCAAGACTAGTAGATTCATCGGGCATGCATAGAGGCGATCGCACAGCACCCACAGCCCACCCCTGCTGGGTTAACGCCACCTTGAGCGGAACCGGATTGGTAGCAACAAACAGCACCTTAAATAAAGGCAACAGCTGCAAATGTATCTCGGTGGCCAACCGGGTCTCTCCGGCTTCATAGGCCTGCACCATCTTTTGAATTTGAAGGCCAACCAGGTGGCTGGCAACACTAACCACCCCGCAGCCGCCGACGGCAAGCACTGGCAGCGTTAATGAATCATCTCCAGAATAAATACCAAACTCAGCGGGAGTATGGTATCGAATCTGACTGGCTTGGTCTAAACTTCCACTAGCCTCCTTAATAGCCACTATATTCGATATTTCTGCCAGACGGGCAATGGTATCTACCGCTAAAGCACAGCCTGTACGCCCTGGAATGTTGTAGAGCATAATCGGCAGGTCAGGCACCGCCGCTGCAATCTGGCTAAAGTGCTGATAAAGCCCCGCCTGGGAAGGCTTGTTGTAGTAGGGCACAACCTGTAAAGACCCATCTATTCCTAGGTCGTAAGCATGACGGGTCGCCTCAATTGCCTCTGACGTAGAATTAGAACCAGTACCAGCCAGCACCTTACCACGCCCAGCCACCGCCTCACGCACAGTCTTATAGAGCTGATACTCCTCCTCCCAGCTGAGCGTAGGCGACTCACCGGTAGTACCACACACCACCAAACCATCACTGCCATGGGTAATTAGATAGTCGGCTAGGCGCTCGGCCACAGCATAATCGACAGAGCCATCCTTAGAAAATGGCGTCACCATTGCCGTTAACACTTTGCCAAAATATGTCACCCGAATGCCTTAAGTCCTACAAAACTAAATGACTCTGCGATTATACCAAGTTCGCCCCTAGCAGGCAGATCCCCCAGAAGATTATCGAGGCATATACCGCCCAACCTAACCCCTACCACGGGGGGAAGACTATAGCGCAGTAATATAAGGTACCCTGCCTGTCTTCGGCTGCTTCATCCTCGACCAGTCCTTTTAAAGCCCTACCCCGACAGCCTGGGGCACCAGCAGCAGCTCCGCAATTTGAACCGCGTTGAGAGCAGCCCCCTTGCGGATCTGGTCACCACTCAGCCATAGTTCGAGCCCATTGGGGTGAGAAATATCCTGGCGAATGCGCCCTACCAGCACATCATCTTGGCCGCTGGCCTCCAAAGGCATCGGAAAATAGTTACGCCCCCAATCTTCAACCAGTTTAACCCCCGGGGCCCGGGCCAGTAATGCCTTGGCCACCGATGGGGAAAAGGGTGTAGCAAACTCAATATTAACCGCTTCAGAGTGAGCCCGCAGTACGGGAACCCTCACACAGGTAGCTGAAACTTTCAGATCCGGCGCAGCAAAAATTTTGCGGGTTTCATTGACCATCTTCATCTCTTCCTGGCAGTAGCCCTGCTCGTTGAGCGGAGAATTGTGGGGGAATAGGTTGAAGGCTAGGGGATAGGGAAACAACTCTGCCACGGGGTCTTCTCCGGCCAGGATGGCGCGAGCCTGCTGCTTGACCTCTTCCATCGCCCGGGCCCCAGCCCCGCTAGCCGATTGATAAGTAGCCACCACCAGTCGCTGGATCGGCTGCACCTGGTGTAGGGGCCATAGCGCTAAGGCCATGAGAATGGTGGTGCAGTTGGGGTTGGCAATAATGCCCTGGTGGTGTTGAGCCGCTTCGGGATTGACCTCAGGCACAACCAGCGGCACAGTGGGCTCCATGCGGTAAGCGCTGGAGTTATCGATACAGACAGCCCCCGCCGCCACGGCCTTGGGCAACCACTTCAACGAAACCGAACCACCGGCCGACGCCAGCACCAGATCAATATTGTTGAAGGAGTCAGGGCCGATGGCCTGAACGGGGATCTGTTCGCCCTTAAAGGTTAAGGTAGTGCCTGCGGATCGAGGCGAGGCCAACAAAGTTAGGTCTTTGAGGGGAAACGCTCGCTGATCTAACAGCGCCAAAATCTCTGCCCCTACGGCCCCAGTCGCCCCCATGACCGCAACTCTCAACCCATTCGGCACGGCACTACCTCAACCTACGTACAGTCTTTAACAGCATTAACCGATACTAACATTTCACCTCAGGCACTCCTGACGGAATAATAAAGAACCCGCTGGGCGGGCCTTGCTGATCGCGTTACGCCCCAAAAACAAGGTCTACAGCCTCAGGATTATGGACTAAAACCAAGGAATGGCCACCAAGCCGTAACGCCAAGCCGTAGCGATAGAGTATGCTTATTAATTGCGCCAAAAGTTCTCTAGGGAAGGGTTCGTTAGGAAGGGTTTGGGAATGGCCGGCAACCAGCCTGTAGTGTTGCTCTGCTGCTTTTCTGCATACCCCCTAGAACTGTCTCTGCTTGGTTTGGAGTATGCGCAGCCGCCGTCTAGTTTTAGCAAAAGGCCCCATGAAAGTTACCCAGGAAGTACTGCCCGACAGCCAGGTAGGGCTGGAAATTGAAGTTCCCGCCGATCTGTCTCAAAAAACTTACGACCAAGTGTTGACTAAGTTGATGCGGACGGCAAACATACCGGGGTTTCGCAAGGGCAAGGTGCCTCGGCAAGTTTTTTTGCAGCGCGTTGGCGTGTCTCAATTTAAGGCAACAGTCCTTGAGGAGCTGGTACAGAATGCCGTAGACAAGGCAATCAAACAGGAAGAGATTGATGCCATCGGCAACTATCAGCTGAAGAGTTCCTTTGAGGATCTGGTCAGCCAGTACGAGCCCGGTCAGCCGATTACCATCCAAGCGTCGGTTGACGTGCCCCCTCGGGTCACCCTCAAAACTTACACGGGTTTCTCAGTTCAGGCTGAAGAAATCTTGCCCGACCCCAACCGGGTCGAAAGTACCCTGGGACAGTATCAAAACAACATGGCCACCCTGGTACCGATTGAGGATCGCCCAGCCCAAGCTGGTGACGTAGCCGTGATCGATTTCGTCGGCAAGGTGCAGTCTGAAAGCGGCGAGTTTGAAGAATTTCAGGGTGGTTCAGGTACTGACTTTCAGGTGGAGCTGGAGGAAGGTCGGTTTATCCCCGGCTTTGTGGAAGGCATTATCGGTATGGCACTGGATGAGGCGAAAGATGTTGAGGTTCCCTTCCCAGACGACTATACTCAGGCCGAACTAGCTGGTAAGCCAGCGGTTTTCTCTATCACCCTGAAAGAGATTAAGGAAAAGGAACTGCCTGATCTAGACGACGAGTTTGCCCAGGAAATCAGTGAGTTTGAGACCATTGCTGAACTGCAAGCATCTCTTAAAGAGCGGTTTGACGCAGAGGCCGCCGAGAAGACAAAAGCCAATAAAGATGCAGCGCTGATCGAAGCGCTTGTAGAGCATTTGGAGGCTGAAATTCCCAACACGCTGGTGCAAAAAGAGGTGGACTTTTTACTCACCCAAACCATTATGCAGCTCAGCCGCCAGGGCATTGATGTCAACAAAATGCTGACCCGTGAGCTGATTGATGGCATGCGCCAGCGCACTCGTCCGGAAGCGATCGATCGCCTGCGTCGTACCCTAGCCCTGGGCGAAGTGGCTAAGCAGGAGGGTATCAAAATTGAAGCATCAGTGCTGGAGGAAAAAATTAAAGAGGCGATGGCTGAGGTCGAAGATCCCAGCCAAGTTGACCCCGATCGCCTGCGCCAGGTGCTGACCGAAGAGCTGCTACAGGAGAAAATATTGGCCTGGCTTGAGGAGGCCAATACTATCGAGTTGGTGCCCGAAGGGACTTTGCAAGCAGATGAAGCAGAGGCCGCATTAGACCCAGCTGCGGCCGTGGACGCAGCGGCCGCTGCGGTCGAGACCTCTGCCGGGGCTGACACCGTTGAAGTTGAGGCAACCGAAGTTGAGGCAACCGAGGTTGAGGAAGCTGAGGTTGAGGCAGCCGAGGCCCCTGCTCCAACCCCAAAATCGAAGGCTAAAGGCAATCCGTCTGCTGAAGATAGTTAACTCTCCCATGGCTCAGTTTTATCGGCATAGCTGCGCACCATTGATGGGCTTACCCCGTGAACCTAAAGTTTTGGGGCATAATATCGAGTAGGTTAGCGATCGGTTCACGAGCAGGCTGATACGACCTCCCCGCGCATCCGATCGTGGTTAACTGGCCTGGATAATATGACGCCCTGCAATTTGCTGATAAAACCATCTCTTCAACCCTTGAAATCTCGCACAAACCTACTATGATTGCATCGAACCCCTTGAATAGTCCTATTTTGAGCTTGAGTGACGCTAGCCAGGTTCGCAGCATGTTGCCTGTTGTGGTTGAGCAGTCAGGCCGCGGGGAGCGTGCCTTTGACATCTATTCGCGCCTGCTACGGGAGCGGATTGTGTTTTTGGGCACGCCGGTGATGGATGATGTAGCCGATTCAATTGTGGCCCAGCTGCTCTACCTAGATGCCGAGGAACCTGAAAAAGACGTGCAGCTGTACATCAACTCTCCTGGTGGCTCGGTTACGGCTGGCATGGCTATCTATGACACCATGCAGCAAATTCGCCCCGACGTGGTGACCATCTGCTTTGGCCTGGCCGCTAGCATGGGGGCGTTTTTGCTCTGTGCCGGTGCTAAGGGTAAGCGCCTATCGCTGCCGAGTTCTCGCATCATGATTCACCAGCCTCTGGGGGGTGCCCAGGGACAAGCCGTGGACATCGAAATTCAGGCACGTGAAATTCTTTACCACAAGAGCCGTCTCAATGAGCTAATTGCCCACCATACCGGGCAACCCATGGAGCGGATTGAGGCTGATACCGAGCGTGATTTTTATATGTCAGCGGCAGAAGCCAAGAATTACGGCATCATTGACGACGTTGTAGAGCAGCAATCGCTCGCTGCTGTTGCCACGATGACTGGACTAAACTAGGGTCATTTTATGTCTAAGTACGACTCCCATTTGAAGTGCTCGTTTTGCGGCAAATCTCAAGAGCAGGTGCGCAAGCTAATTGCGGGGCCGGGGGTCTACATCTGTGACGAGTGCGTTGACCTATGCAATGAGATTTTAGACGAAGAGCTGTTTGACTCGGGTACCGCGATCGCACAGCCGGTACCGCGTCGGGAAACACCTCCGGGCGATCGACCGAGAACGGCTCCAGCCATTGCCCTCAACCAGATTCCCAAGCCGCGAGAAATCAAAACCTATCTAGATGAGCATGTGATTGGCCAAAATGAGGCCAAGAAGGTGCTGTCGGTGGCTGTCTATAACCACTACAAGCGCCTGAGCTATCTCCAGGGCGATGAAGGCGAGGCCCCGGAGGATGTCATTGAGCTGCAAAAGTCCAACATTCTGCTGATCGGCCCCACGGGCTGCGGTAAGACCTTGCTGGCCCAGACCCTGGCTCGCATTCTAGATGTGCCCTTTGCAGTGGCCGATGCCACCACCCTGACTGAGGCCGGCTACGTCGGCGAGGATGTCGAAAATATTCTGCTGCGGCTGCTGCAGGTGGCCGACCTAGATGTGGAAGAGGCCCAGCGCGGCATTATCTATATCGATGAAATCGACAAGATTGCCCGCAAGAGCGAAAATCCTTCGATTACTCGCGATGTCTCGGGGGAGGGCGTTCAGCAGGCGTTGCTGAAGATGCTGGAAGGTACGGTGGCCAATGTGCCTCCCCAGGGTGGTCGCAAGCACCCCTACCAGGACTGTATTCAGATCGATACCAGCAATATCTTGTTTATCTGCGGCGGCGCTTTTGTTGGGCTGGAAAAAATTGTTGAGCAGCGGATTGGCAAAAAGTCGATTGGCTTTGTGCAGCCGGGCGAAGGTCAGTTCTCGCGCGAAAAGCGCACCGCCGATGTGCTGCGCCATTTAGAACCCGACGACCTGGTCAAGTTTGGGCTGATTCCTGAGTTTATTGGTCGGATTCCGGCGACGTCAGTGCTAGAGCCCCTAGATGAGGAATCGCTGATGGCGATTCTGACTGAGCCTAAAAATGCCCTGGTGAAACAGTTCCAGAAGCTGATGCGGATGGACAATGTGCAGCTGGAGTTTAAGTCGGATGCCCTCCGGGCGATCGCTCGGGAAGCCTACCGCCGCAAGACTGGGGCCAGGGCTCTACGGGGCATCATTGAGGAGCTCATGCTCGACATTATGTATGAGCTGCCCTCGCGCAAAGATCTCAAGCGTTGTGCGATTACCCGAGAGATGGTTGAGCAGCGCTCAACCGCAGATCTGCTGGTACACCCGTCGTCTATGCCTAAGCCTGAGTCTGCTTAGCCATGGCCTATCTCGAAATTAACCAAGTCAACCACTATTATGAGTGGATCGGTACCGAGACGCCGCGTGATTCAGCTGCGACTAGGCCGGTGATGGTATTTATCCACGGCTGGGCCGGATCGGCCCGCTACTGGCAGAGCACGGCGATGGCGCTGAGCGATCGCTACGACTGCCTACTGTATGACATGCGCGGCTTTGGGCGATCGACCATTGCTCCAGAACAGCAGGATGAGATGGCGGCGCGGGGCTATGAGCTCGACACCTATGCCGATGACCTGGCGGCGCTGCTGGATGCGCTGAATTTGCCGCAGGTGTCTATCAATGCTCACTCGATGGGGGCGTCGGTGGCAGTGTACTTTTTGAACCAGTATAGGGAACGGTGCGATCGCGCCATTCTCACCTGTAACGGCATTTTTGAATACGACAAAGCCGCCTTTGAAACCTTCTACAGGTTTGGTGGCTACGTGGTGAAGTTGCGGCCTAAGTGGCTGGGGCAAATTCCACTGGCACCGCGCTTTTTTATGGCCCGCTTTCTCAAGCGGCCTATACCTGCCGCTGAGAAGGCGGCGTTCCTGGAAGATTTCTTGAATGCCGACTACGCCACAGCCCTGGGCACCATTTTTACCTCGGTGAGCAAACAGGCCACAGAGGTGATGCCGGTCGAATTCGCCAAGATTGCGGTGCCCACCCTGCTAGTGTCGGGGGAATTTGACCAGATTACTCCGGCTGAGTTGGGGCGTGCAGCCGCCGACTTGAACCCTAAAATTGAATATGCCTTAGTGAAAAATACGGGGCACTTTCCCATGCTCGAAGACCCCGATACCTATCTGGGCTACGTGAACAAATTTCTGGGCTAGATTCTCCCCAGAGCAGTGCATCGCTGCGCGGATGCACCCTAGTAATTATGGATATGTTGCCGACAGATCAATTGCTGGCGCTAGATCGCCGCCATGTGTGGCATCCCTACGCCCCGATGCCCAATACTGGGCCAGTATTTGCCGTGCGATCGGCCCAGGGCGTTCACCTGGAGTTAGAAACAGGGGAGCGGTTGGTCGATGGCATGTCGTCGTGGTGGACCTGCATTCATGGCTACAACCACCCCCGGCTCAACCAGGCGGCCCAGGCCCAGATGGGGCGCATGAGCCACGTTATGTTCGGCGGGCTAACCCACCAGCCTGCGGTGCAGCTGGCCCAAAAGCTAGTGCAGCTGACGCCCGAGCCGCTACAGCAAGTGTTTTTTTGCGATTCGGGGTCGGTGGCGGTGGAAGTGGCTATGAAGCTGGCAATTCAGCACTGGCACAACCGGGGTGAGCCGCAGAAACAGCACTTTCTCACCATTCGCCACGGCTACCACGGCGACACCTTTGCGGCCATGGCAGTGTGCGACCCGGTCAACGGGATGCACCACCTGTTTCGCCACAGTCTGGTCGAGCAGTACTTTGCCGATGCGCCGCAAATTCCCTTTGGGGGAGTGTGGCAGGAGCGCGATATCGCCAGCTTCGCGGCCATCTTAGAGCGCCACCAGGGTGAGATTGCCGCCGCCATTTTTGAGCCTGTGGTACAGGGAGCCGGGGGCATGCGCTGCTATAGCCCCGAGTATGTACGGCGGGCGCGGCAGCTTTGCGACCAGTACGGGGTGCTGTTAATCCTAGATGAAATTGCCACGGGCTTTGGTCGCACCGGCAAACTCTTCGCCTGCGAATACGCCGATATCGGCCCCGATATTCTCTGCCTGGGCAAGGCGCTCACTGGCGGTTTTATGTCGCTGGCAGCCACTTTAACCACTTGCCACATCAGCGAAACTTTTGCCCAAGGGGAAGCCGGTGTCTTCATGCATGGGCCAACCTTTATGGGAAACCCGCTGGCCTGCGCTGTGGCCCTGGAGAATTTAAATATCTTGGCCAGCTACGACTGGGCCGCCAAAATATCGGCCATTGAAGCCCAGCTGAAGCAAGAACTGGCCCCCTGTCGCGAGCTGCCAGCGGTAAAGGAGGTGCGGGTGTTGGGGGCGATCGGGGTGATTGAACTCCACGAGCCGGTGGATATGGCGGTGGTGCAGCCTCAGTTTGTAGCCAAAGGCGTATGGTTGCGCCCCTTTGGCCGGTTGATTTACACCATGCCCCCCTACATTATTGAGCCCGACCAGCTCCGACAGATCACTGGGGCCATATACTCGGTCGTCGCTGGGTTGAGCCCACCCCCGTAGCCATTAGCAGCACAGTCTTTCATCTTGGAACTGCCGCCATGTCCGTCATTTATGAAGTTGAGCATGTCACCCGCTATCGCTACATCAAACCGGTGACCTTTGGCCCCCACCGGGCAATTTTTTTGCCCCGGGGTAACTACAGCGGTCGGCTGCTGGGCTATGCCATTGATGTCAATGTGCCAGCGGAGGTGCACTGGATCAGCGACACCCTGTCGAATAATGTGGCGGTGATTGATGTGGCTGAACCCTCCCAGGAGCTGACGATCACCTGCCGATTTCGGGGCGAACACTTTGGCACTAAAGGAATTGATAATTTTCCCTTGGACCCCAGGGCTGAGGAGGTACCGGTGCAGTATACGCCCGACGAATGGACCGACCTGGCGGTTTACCTGCGCCCCCACGCCGAAGACCCCGATGGCTCGGTGGCGGCCTGGGCCAAGGGCTTTGTCGCCAGGGACATGGATGTGACCAGCGACGTGCTCGATCGCATTATGAATACCATTCGCGACACATTCACCTACCGAGGGCGGGAGGAGGAAGGCACCCAAGCACCGGGGGAAACCCTGCGACAGCGGTCGGGCACCTGCCGCGACTACGCCTGGCTGATGATCGAAACCCTGCGGCGGCTGGGGTTTGCCTGCCGGTTTGTGTCGGGCTATCTCTACGACTCGGCCCTGGATGGGGGCGATGTGGGCATGACCGGCTCCGGGGCGACCCATGCCTGGTTACAGGTGTATCTGCCCGGGGCTGGCTGGCTGGTCTATGACCCCACCAACCGCCTGACCGAGGGGTTTGACTTGATTGCGGTGGCGATCGCGCGTCACCCCGGCCAGGCTCTCCCCCTGTCGGGCTCATGGTTTGGCGACCCGGGCGACTACCTGGGCATGGAGGTATCGGTGGCCGTGCGTAAGCTGGGCAGCATTCCAGAGTTTAGTTAAATCCCAGACATAGGCTGACCCTAGGTAGAACAAGCAGTAACCTTAACCTCAACCCCTGGGCAAGCCCTAGCGCCCCAGCAGATTGGGAATATCAGCACAGCCCCCCGGAACCGTGGCCCGGGTGGCCTCGCCCCCCCAGGCGCAGATGTAGCGACGCTGGTCTGCGGAAAGTCGATACACACCGCTAAAGTTAGCCCCTTCTACCACCGCGCCAGTATTGGCCCCGGTGGTGTAATCGGGTATGCCCGTGCGGGTGCGGGGGGTGGCGGTTTCGACATCGCCGTAGAATAGACGCGCCTCCAGCAGATCGGCCCCGGCCAGGTTGGCCTGATATAGAATGGCCCGAGCAAAGTTGGTTCTTACCAGGTCGCCCCGGCGCAGGTCGGCTCGAATCAGATTTGCTTCGCTCAGATCAGCCCAGCGCAGGTCGGTGCCGGCCAGGTTGGCGGCGGCTAGCATGGCCCCCAGATCAATCACGCGGGTACCGTTGATCCGGTCTTCTTCATAGCCGCCACGACCGTCTAAAATAGCTCGGCCCAGGCGGTTGTCACGGCGCAGCGGGGTCAGCAGCTTAGAGCGGGAGAGAAAGCGCACTACCTTGGCCTTGCCCCCGGGGTCAGCGCTGCCGAGAATAGCAGCGGTGCGGGCTTCGGCAATAATGCGCTCCTGGGGCCAGTCTTCGAGCAACCCTTCGTCGTCGAGCACCAGTTCTGAAATGCCCTGGAAGTAGGCATCAATGGTTTGCTGTTGGGTAATCAGGTTTTGCTGACGGGTCAGATCGCGTGAGATGACATACTGCCGCCAGGCCACAAACAGGGCCAAAAAGGCGATAAAAATTTGCCCAATTGCCCCGATAAAGTCGCCCAGGGCACCGAGAATATCCCACCGTAGCCCCAGGCCCCAAGTCACGATCGCCCGATTGATGCCGGTGATATTCATCAGCCCTAGGATACCGACCAGTACTCCCGGAATGGCAATTAGCAGTGACTGTTGCCGGGGCGACAGCTCGCCTAGCACCTCCTGCAAGGCAGGCCATATCAGCCGGATGGAGACCACTGTTGCCACCATCGACCCAGCCAGAGTCAGCCAAAAGCTACCGGTGGCTAATCCCAGACCAATCACGGCCACCGCAATGACCGTAATGACGGTAGCGGAAGTAACCGCAGGATCGACCAGTACCGCTGGACTATGGCCAGGATTAGAGGGGTCAAAATCGAGGCGCTGGGCAGGAGCAGTCAGCGGGGGCGAAAGTTTAGTATCCCCTTGCAGTTCAGCAGGTAAAGGGCTAGGAGCGGGCCTGTCGGAGGTCGAGCCAGCCCCATTTTCTGGAACCGAAGTTGGCGGTTGAGCTGAAGCGGAGTCGGGGGGCAGAGATGTCATAGCGCGCAACGGCAGGCAAGAAAGAGGATGCCCCCCTCGGACTGTGGTTACCCGGGGGAGTTGTCTGGCTTTATTTAAGCACCTTCACCCCAGAACGACAGCCTTGAGTGACCTCCTCTGGCCAGCGCCGATGGCGGTGAACGGCTTTGACCTAGTCGGCCCTGGCCCATCGGCGGTAGACTGATGAGGATTTTATGCCTGCAAGGGCGTTTTTAGGGCGTTTTTAGGAGGGCGGGAGCAGCAGCACTATGGCCACTACCGGATTGATTTTGCTGGCGGCGATCGCAATTTTAGGCTGGGGCTATCGTCGTGCCCAGCCCTACGGCACCGTGGGCATTTTGGCCTGGCTGCAATCGGTGGTGCTGATGGGGCCTTGGCTGCTCTTTTTTGGGCTCTTTGCCCTGGGCATCTACATTAACCTGGCCGGGGTGCTGCTGCTACTGTTGGGGTCAACCGGCCTCTATATTTACTTGGGACGCCGGCTCCGGGCCCTGGGGCAAGATGCGCTGTCTACCCAGCGGCGCACGGTAGCCGTCGAGGCCATCGCTGAGGACACCGACAAGCTGGACATCCCCGACCAACCCACCGCCGCCCCGGTCGAGCCACCCGATTCGATGGCTATTCCTGGGGAAGATCTGGCTCAAATCGAAGGCATTTTCGGGCTTGACACCTACTTTCGCACCGAAACCATTCCCTACGACCAGGGGGCGATCTTTCGCGGCAATCTGCGCGGTGACCCCACCGAGACTCGGGCTAAGTTAGCCGAGTCACTGGCGGCCCGACTGGGCGATCGCTACCGCCTATTTTTAGTCGAAAACCTGGAGCAAAGACCCACAGTCGTGGTCATGCCAGCCAGCACCGACCCACCTAAAACCACCCCGGCCCAGTGGGCGCTGGCTGGGGCACTGGCGATCGCAACGATTTTCACCAGCCTAGAAGCGGGAGCCATCTTGCAGGGGTTTGACCTGCTGCAAGATGGCTCCCGCTGGCGCGCTGCGCTGCCCTTTCTGATCGCCCTGCTGGTTATTCTGGCGGGCCACGAAGGCGGCCACTGGCTAGCGGCCCGCCGTCACCGCGTGCGCCTCAGCCCGCCCTTTCTAATTCCCGCGTGGCAGATTGGGGCCTTTGGCAGCCTGACTCGGTTTGAGTCACTGCTGACTAACCGGAGCGTGTTGTTTGACATATCTTTGGCGGGGCCGGCGGTCGGCGGCATTATTTCTCTACTGATGCTAGTCGGGGGGCTGCTGCTGTCCCATCCCGGCAGCGCCTTTCAAATTCCCTCGGGCTTCTTTCAGGGTTCGGTGCTGATTGGCGCCCTGGCCAAGGTGGTGCTAGGCTCAGCCCTGCAAGAACCGCTGGTCGATATTGATCCCCTGACCATCATGGGCTGGCTGGGTCTAGTGGTCACCGCCCTCAATCTCATGCCTGCCGGACAGCTAGATGGGGGGCGGATGGTACAGGCTATCTACGGGCGCAAGACCCTCAATCGCACGACGATATTCACGCTAGTTGTCTTAGCCTTGGTGGCCTTGGCCAATCCCCTGGCCCTCTATTGGGCCGGGGTGATTGTGATTTTACAGCGCACCCCAGAACGCCCCTGTCTCAACGATATTTCAGAACCCAATGACGCCCGGGCTGCCCTGGGGCTGCTAGCGCTATTTTTGGCCCTGACGGTGCTGCTGCCCCTCACCCCCAGCCTGGCCGGACGCTTGGGTATCGGTGCCTAGTCGGCGAATCGACTAGCGCCAGCGCCAGACTGGTGAGGACCTTCTCCAGATATCAAGCCGCTGGCCCCACCTGAATTTCTCTCAGCCGCTGAGTCAGGTAATCGGCGGCGGTAATGGGTGGAAACTGGGGCTCGCCGCCAGTCCGTTGGATCAGGGTGGGTTCGGGGCTGAGGTCAACCTCGGGCCGGGGATGGACAAAGAACGGCATCGACAATCGCGCCTGGTTGATGTTGTGGGAGTTAACCACTCGGTGGGTGGTGCTCTTAAACAGTCCATTGGTGAGATTTTGCAGCATGTCGCCGGTATCCACCACAATCTGGCCAGGGTGGGTCTGAATGGGAACCCACTGCCCCTCGGCAAAGATTTCGAGGCCGGGGGCAGTCGCCTCACAGAGGAGGGTGATTAAATTGATGTCTTCGTGGGGAGCGGCCCGCAACCCCCCGGCGGGAACCGTGCTGACCGCAGGGTAATGGGCCAAGCGCAGCACGGTATTGCCGCCGGCGGCCATGTCAACAAGCCAGTCGCTGGGTTGCCCCAAATAGTCGGCGCAGGCCATCAGTAGTACATCAGCACAGGTCATCAGTTGTTGATACAGCCGGGTCATAACCGGACGAAAGGTCGGCACCTCCTGGGGCCAGGTCGCCATATTCTCGGTGAGGCTGTGGCGGTTGACGTGCCAAAATTCTTTTAGGTCGGGGACGGTATGCCCCTTGGCTTGCTCGCTACCAAAGCTAGAGAACCCGTCCTGGCTGCCCGCTGGGGCGGGGGCATACTGAGCCTTGGTGCGATTGGGCAGCTCAAAAAAATCTGCGGCCACCTGGTAGGCCCGACGGACTACCTCTGGCGAAATTGGGTGGGGTTCAAGGATAAAGAAACCGATGTCTTCGAGCGCTTGACCCAAAGCTGCGATCGCCCGCTGCCGAGCCCCTGTTGTGCTCAGCAGGTCGGAGTAAGACACCACGGGGATAGTAGGCCGAGGCATGGCGCTTTCCTTGGGGACGATAAAATAGAATTGGATGGATTGTAACAGCCCCGTCAACCGCTGACAGTGGTCAATCTATCTATCGGCGTCGCCACCCCATCAACAGCCCACAACCACCCGCCCATAATGCGATAAGGTTGGTCTAGCTAGCTCATTTGCCCTGCCCCAACGATTTTCTGCTGTGAGTGGTTCCTCTACTCAAGACTCTAGCCCGGTGTTGCATATTGCTGGCCAAGCCATCTCCTCAGCTGATGTAGTGTCATTGCTGCGGCGCTATGGCCTATGGCCTGCTCTGGTTAAAGAGATTGTCATTGATCGGGCGATCGCCTCGGTGACTCTGACTCCCGATCAGGCCCGGCAGGCCCTAGACCAATTTCTACAAGCCAACCAGGTGAGTACCCCTGAGCAGCGTCAACGCTTTCTAGACCAGCGCGGGCTGAGCGAGGCCGACCTAGCGGCGGTAGCGGAGCGAACCCAAAAACTTCAAATCTACAAAGCCGACACCTGGGGGCCTAAGGTTGAATCACACTTTCTCCAGCGCAAGGCCAGTCTCGACCGGGTGCTCTACTCGCTGATTCGCACCCAGGATGGAGGGCTAGCCCAGGAGCTATACTTTCGCATTCAAGACGACGGTCAACCCTTTGCCGATCTGGCCCGGCAGCATTCAGAAGGCCAAGAGGCTCAAACCGGCGGGCTGATTGGCCCAGTCGAGCTTTCGGTACCCCACCCTGCCCTGGGTCGCGTGCTTTCCATTAGCCAGCCGGGGCAGCTGTGGCCCCCTACTCGGGTGGGCGAATGGTTTGTGGTGGTGCGGCTGGAAAAATTTTTGCCCGCTCGCCTCGATGACCCCACTCGCCAACGCCTGACAGATGAATTATTCAACGCCTGGCTAGCCGAGCAAGTGCAGGCCGCGTTGGGAGAGCATGACCCGGTGGATGAATCAGCATAGGGTAAAAATTTTGGCGTTGCTGAATGGCGGCATGAATTTGGGTAGGGGCGAACGACCGTAAAGACCTACTGGAGGTCACGCACAATTATTTTTTGCCAAAAGTCAACGTTTGCGAACTACGGAGGGCAAATTTTAAGTCTTGCGGCATGATGGCGGTTGCGGAGCACAGATGAAATTTTGATGCGGTTGTCCGAACAGCCTGAGGAGGCCAGTAATGACCCGCTTGAAAATGATGTTCTGGAGCCTAGTGGCTCTAGGGGAAATTGCCGCTGCTGGCAATGTCGCCCAGGCCCAAACAATTCCGCTCTCGGAGGCCGTCGTCGGTGGAGAGGTCATCGATGGAGAGTCAGTACCTCAACCCAGGGTGCTGTCAGAGATATCCAATGCGCCCAGCTTTCCTGAGGCCTATGTGCTGGGGCCAGGCGATCGCATCCGCATCGACATTTTCAACATTCCTGAATTTAGCGGCCCTGAAAATGGTGTCCACGAGGTGTTGGTAGACGGTAGCCTGACGCTGCCCCTGGCGGGCACCGTGGTGGTAACGGGATTAACCCTGGCCGAGGCCCAGACGGCCCTGGCCGCCAGCTACGCTAAACTGCTCACCCGCCCGCCCCAGCTCACCGTCACCTTGCTCTCAGCCCGACCAGTGCGGGTCGTTGTGGCGGGCGAAGTCAACCGCCCCGGCACCTACACCATTGAGCTAGAGGCCGAAACTAGCGGAACCCAAGGGGTTGGTAATGCAGGTCGCCAGTGGCCGACTCTAACCCAGGTCATTCAGGCTGCTGGCGGCATTACCCAGCAAGCCAACGTCAAAGCCGTACAGGTGCGACGCCCCCAGCTAGCAGGAGATGCCATTCTCACCACCAGCCTCTGGGATCTGATCCGCACTGGCGACATTAGTCAGGACATCCGCCTGCGTGATGGGGATACGGTGGTGATTCCCAAGGCCTCAGGAATCACCCCTGAGGAGTCGGTAGCGATTTCGAGCGCAAACTTCTCGCCCGCAGAAATACCTGTGCAGGTGGTCGGTGAAGTGGCGACCCCTGGTGGGGTTACCCTACCGGCCAACGCGACGCTGAACCAAGCCATCTTGGCTGCCGGAGGGTTTGACGCTAGCCGTGCCCAACATTCTACGGTGCAGCTAGTCCGGCTTAACCCAGACGGCAGCGTAGACCAACGCACGGTAGAGGTCGATTTGTCTGCCGCCGCTAACGACAGCACTAACCCCATTCTGCGACCCAACGATGTGGTGATTGTCGATCGCAACAGTGCTGCCGCTGCTGGTGATACCCTCGGCCTGTTTTTGGGCCCCCTAACCCCGCTGACCACCCTGCTGCGGCTGTTTGGCCTCTAGGGGCGCGATCGCCCTTGGTGTGAGCATTGGCGCCCCAACTGCCGAAAATATTTTGCCCAATACACCAAATTTTCAAATCTGAGTTATAAGTTTGTCAACTCTTGGGAGCATTTCCCTAGATTTAGCCTATGCCTTTTCCTCAATCTTCTAAGCCCCACGAAACCAATGGCCATGGCAACGGCCATAACCACCCGGGTTTCGTGCCCATCGCCTCACCATCGCCCCTAGTGGATGACGGCGATGATTTTGATCTAGGTCAGATCTTGGCGGTACTAAAGCGCCGTGCCAAAGTATTTTTAAGCGTGGCGACGCTGTCGTTAGGTGGCCTGACCCTATGGCACCTGAGTCGCCCGCCGGTCTACAGCGGCAGCGTTAACCTGCTGGTGGAACCAGTGACGGCGGTCAACACCCCAGGGTTAGAAGCCGTCATTGGCCTACCTGGTAGCCAAAACACATCGTCATCGGGCCTAGACTACACCAGCCAAATTCGAGTGCTGCGTGGCCCAGCCGTGATCGATCCGATCCTAGCCGATATTCGCCAGCGCTACCCCGACATTGGCTATAACACTCTGCTGGAGCAATTGATCATCACTCAGGAAGGCGACTCCAAGGTGCTACGCATCCTCTATAGAGATGCTGATCCAGAGGTGGTCGATTTCGTATTGAACCAGGTGGTTGAAGGCTTTATCGATTACAGCGTGCAAGATCGCCAGGGAGAGCTGCGCCGGGGACTGACATTTTTAGACGAGCAGCTAGAAGAAAAATGGCAGGAAGTAGCTGCTATTGAAGAAAACCTGAGCGAGTTTCAGAAGCGCTACGACCTAGTTGATGTCAACGCTACCACCGAGAGTGTCACCCAGCGCCTCAACCAGATGCAGGCTGACCAGGAGCAGTTGCGGGTACAGCTGGCGGCCCTTAGCCCTCTTTACAGCAATTTGCGTCAGCAGGTAGGCTTTGACCCCAATACCGCCATTGGCGTGGCCAATTTAAGCGAATCTCCCACCTATCAGGCCTTGCTGGGGGATTTGCGCGAGCTTGAGCAGAACATAGCTGCCGAGTCGGCAAGATTTCAGGTCGATACACCGATTATTCAAGCGTTGGAAGATCAGCGCCAGCAGCTTTTGCCGCTGTTAGAGACCGAGGCTCAGCGATTGGTAGGGGCCACAGTTGAGGCCAATAACCTGGGCTACCAGGGAACCGTGAGCTTAGCGCTCATGCAGCAGCTGGTAGATACGGCCAACCAGATGCAGGTGCTACAAACCCAAGATCAAGCGATTGGCCAAGCGATCCAACAGCTGCAGTCAGAAATTCAGCGGGTAGCCGATCTGTCGCGCTCCTTTCAGCAGATTGACCGTGAACTGACGGTAGCCGAAGGCAGCCTTGACCAATTGTTGACCAGTCGCCAGGAGCTGCGGCTGCAGATGGCTCGGCAGACGGCTCCATGGGAGCTGATTTCACCGTTAGACGAGTCGAGCATCGCCGAAATCACCAACTTACCTCGCAAGCTATTGGTTAGCACGGTCGTGGGGCTGCTGCTAGGCGGGGTGGCGGCGCTGGTGCGCGATCGCGCCGACCAGGCCTTTCACAGCCCCGAAGAACTGGCCAAAGCCACTCATCTGCCGAATCTGGCTATGGTGCCCAATGCTCCCGCCTTGCAAAAACAGCCGCTGCTGATGGTGCCAAACCTAACGGCTACCATGGCCGATGTGCTGGCCCAAAATCAAAGCCCCAACAAGCTGTATACCTCCTTTAGCTTTGCAGAGGCGTTTTATTCCTTACAGGCTAACCTGCGCATGCTCAGCTCCGATACCCCGGTGCAGGTCGTGGTACTCACGTCATCGGTGCCGGGGGATGGCAAATCGACTGTTTGTGCCCACCTGGCTATTGCTGCGGCCAATATGGGTCGCCGGGTGTTGCTGATCGACGGCGATTTGCGTAAGCCGAGCCAACATCTCATTTTTGCCCAACCCAACAATCAGGGTTTGAGCGATCTGCTCACCCAGCCCATTGACGATCCGATCTCGCTGGTGCGAACCCTGCCAGGCAATCCCAATCTGCATCTGCTGCCATCGGGGTCACACCCGCCTTCTCCAGGACGGTTGCTGTCGTCTCGCAAAATGCAGCAGATTGTGGAGCAGTATCGGCGCAGCTTCGACCTAATTATTTTCGATACTCCGCCCCTGGCCGGCATGATCGACGCCAAGCTGACCGCTGCCCATGCCGACGGATTATTGCTGGTAGTCCGGCTCAACCAGTCAGAGCGTACCGAGATTCAGCGAGTGCTGGCTGATTTGGGCAATACGGCCCAGGCTCCACTGTTGGGCTTGGTCGTAAACGGGGTGCCCCAGGGTCGCCGGAGTGGATACAAGTACTACCAATATTATGATCGCCCTCAAGTCACCCCAGAGGTTGGGGGGCGTGACTAAAAATTCGCCCCATAGTGGCGGGTGTGAACCGACAGCATGGCAACGACAACGGGATGTGAGGAGAGTAACAGATGAAGCATAAGTCAAAACCATTGATTACCGGCGGCTTGCTCGGGCTGGCTGGCCTAGGGCTATTACCCCGAGGAGCTGAAGCAACAGAAATACCCCCTGTTGCCCCCGAGCCAAATTTGGGGGCGGCCCAAGCAGAGGAGCCCAGGCCGCTAGTTGCGCCCGAGCCCTCGGCCCAAATAACCGAACCTCAGACTGAAAACCAGGGGACTCCCCAGCCCTCCTGGGCACC
This sequence comes from Nodosilinea sp. LEGE 07088, assembly GCF_015207395.1. Lineage (GTDB taxonomy): Bacteria > Cyanobacteriota > Cyanobacteriia > Phormidesmidales > Phormidesmidaceae > Nodosilinea. The sequence goes on along the minus strand of NZ_JADEWX010000003.1, from coordinate 87,460 downwards.
AGATACTGAGCAGACGATCGCCGTTACCGCCGCCGCTCCTGCCGCCACCCCGACCATGGCCACTTCAAGTCGTGGAGCCGATCTAGATGTCGCGGCGTCTGAGGGTGTCGCCCCTGAACTAACGGTTTCTCCCGAGTCGATTGCCCCCGAGGGTATTAGCCAGCAGCCTGAGCCAGCCCCGAGGGCGTCTCAGCCAGCCCACAACCCCGAAATGGCTGAGATTCGCTCAGCGATCGCCAACCTGCCAGCAACACGAGCAACAGAGCCCAGCGACCCGGCCTCTGCCAACCAGTCCTCTCGGGTAGCGCCGGTTAGCGCCACCTCGTCAACGCCGCCAGGTGCTGCTATGGCAGCACCTGGCGAGCCCACCGTGGTCGAATCTCTGCTCGAAACTCCCGCCCAGCCCACAGCTCGTCAGCCCCTTTCCCAACCCACGGCCCCAGAAGAACCTCGGGCTGCTGCCACCCCTGAGCTGCCCAGGCCCGCCGCTACACCGCCGATCGCCCCGCTAGAATCTCCAGCTGCGGTCACCACCGCAGCCCGCTCAGCGCCCACAGCTACCGCCGCTCGACCAGCGATCGCCCCTGCGACCCGACCCAATGCTCATCAAGTCGCCGAGATTCGGGCCAGAGCTGCCGCAGTCCAGGCGCTGATGCGCGATATTCGCGCTGCCGCCGGTATATCGGCAGACGCAATGGCCACCGACTCGGCCATTACGCCAGCACCTGACCAGCGGGTGAGTCAGCCTGATGCCTTACAACGAGGGCCACAGCTACCGCCACTGCCATCGCGTTCGGCCCGCCGTCAACCTACCGCTGAGCAGATTGCAGCACAACCCACCACTCTGGTCATGAGGCCCCAAAGGCTAGCAACCCCAGCTCCCGCAGACCCGCTCCAGGGCGATCGCACCGCCGGCCAACGACCTAGCCCATCCGCCGCTGCCCCTGAGCGGGCAACGGCCAATGTAGCCCTCGCCCTGCCCTCACCCCAGCCGGTTATGTCCTCGGAGCAAACTTCTCCGGTGGCCGCCTCTCCATCACAGCCCATGGCTGCGCCCAATGGAGTCGCCAGCCCTCCGGCTAGTGCCCAGGTTTCTCCGACGGCTGAAACTGGCGATCAAATTCGTGACGACTTAAGAATTGACCCCATCACCACGGCCGCTACTCCGCAGCAGACCTTCCCACCTTCGCCCAATGCAGGAATTCCTTCGGGCTTTGGGGCTAACTGGGGCGATGTGTTCATCAGCGCGGCGCTATCGGGGGCCGATCGCCTCCGCCCCGAGGCCGATGGCAGCCTGTCTGCGGGTTTTGGCCTGGGGGATGCGCGCCGGGCAGTGGGCGTGGAGCTAGCCTATAACCTGCTGAGTGTGCGTCGGTTTGGCGAGAACGGTGGCTTTGATGTCAAAGTGCACCGCCAAGTCCATAGCAGTGATGAAACCCAGGTCGCTGCTGCCGTCGGTCTCAACAACTTTGCCTCCTACGGCCCCCAGGCTGGGGGTAGCCCGTCTAGCCTTTACGGCGTTGTGACCGCGGCCCACTTGCTTCAACCCGACCACCCTGTCAATCGCATGCCCATTACCGGCACGTTGGGTCTGGGGGGCGGCTCTTTTTCTGGCCAAAACAGTGATGTCGGCGTGATCGCTGGGGTCGGTCTCCAGGTACACCCACAGTTTTCGGTCAACACCGCCTGGAGCGGTGTGGGCCTTAATGTAGGGGCATCGATCGTACCAGCCCCCACCCTGCCCCTGACGCTCAACTTGCTCTATGGCGATATTGGCAATAATACCCAGGCGGGTTCTGTGGCGGTGGTCAGTGTCAGCTATGGCTTTAACTTTGCTCCCCGCTTTTAAGTCGCTGTGGCGTCGCCTTTGCTTTGGTCAACCTTCGATCGCAACCCATGATTTAGGAGAACAACCGTGAATAAACTGGTGAGCCGACTACGAAAAATTTGGTTCATGCTGGCTTTGGTGGGCAGTAGCCTGGCGATCGCCCTCCCAGGCCAGGCCGGAAAAGCCCCAGTGGGTCTGACCAGCGGCATTACCATCGGCGGGACAACGTTTGTACCGGCTGGCAGCCCCACCCTGGGAACCGGCACCCAGGTTGGTTCCAACTCTCCCAACGCCAATGTCGATCCGGGCACCGGCCAGATCACGCTGACCGCCGCTGCCCAACAGTCTCTCAATCAGGCTGCTCTGGCGCTTCTGCAGGCGCTACAAAACACCAGCCCGGGTATAGTCAATATCCTGATCAATCTCTTGGCCAATATCGACCTACAGGGGTTCAGTCCGGTAGGCGCAACCTTCAATGGCGGCGGTACTACGGTCACTATCGGGGAGTTGGCTCTGCTCGCTTTAAACGCCCTCAACAATGGCGAGAGCATTTCTATCACTACAACCCTGGGCACACTGACCATTGCCGCTCCTACCCCTGCCCCGGGCGCATCGTTGGGTCGGGTGGTGGCCAGCGCTAATCGCGGCGTGGTTTCCGATCTGCCGTTCCTCAACCTGGCCCAAGCCAACCTTGGAGATGACGAGGCCGTCTGGGTGACCTCTGCTGTGTTTGTTCCCGAGGGCGGCACGCCTGTGGTCACGCCGCTGCAAGGTACCCGTGAGCAAATTGCCAATGCTGGCAGTTTCTTAGCCGCATCATTTGCGGCGGGCCTGACGCCTGATCAAGTCGATGCATTCACTGAAATGGCCTTGGCAGGAATAGATTATGCCGATCTAGTGACGCTGTTGAACGCGACCAACAATCTGCTGCCAGCTCAAGAAATAAACGGCAGTGCCGTAGATGCCACTCAGCTTGAGTCGGCTATTCAAGCCTATAACCGTATCCTAGATAACACCGACCCCGACATTCTAGTTGCCCTAGATGAGTCCCACGATTTCATGGTTTTAGGGCGATCGCTCCAGCAGCTCAGGGCCTCAATCGACCTATAGTAATTCAGGCTGATTGAGGTTTTGGTTGCCGACCTTTATGCTATTGACAGACATCAATCTATACCTCGAAAAACTGGCTCACTATTGGGGAGATAAACCGTTAGACTTTTAAAGTTGAAGACTCTTGACTAGGCTATTCTTGCAACGGCCAATCACGATCTCGATGTGCCATAACTGTCACGGCAACCGACACTGGCACTTAGCTTTCCGTCTAACTTTCCACCTAGCCTTTGGAGTATCTCATATAATCCTGGAGCGATCGCATCAGTCACTGGCAAGCTGCTGCAAACACTGTAAAAGCATATTTTCTGTAGTCTTCTCTACTGTTTTTATGCTTCTAATCTGTTCTGCTTCGATGAAGCAGTCTCGCTACCCGTTAAGGTGCATCGGATTAAAAATCTTCAGCTCAATTATCTAGTAAGTGCGCTATCCTTTTGCCATGAAATTATTTAGGCTGTAGAAAAACTGGACGGCCTAGCCTAGGACACATTGCTAGGCGCTAGAAATTGGAGCTGCTTAGTAACATAGGGTGCATTGTTTCGATAGTTTACAGGTTATCCATTTTTGCTAATTGAGGAACTTAGAGACAACGAAAATCATCTCTAGGAAATAGCGTCAGGGTCAATTGTCTTGGCACGCTAAAAACTGAAGCATTAGTTCTACAAATGCCTGAGACAGTCGATGTCTCTAGACTGATGAGCTAATCACTTTTCGTGATGGAAAGCTTCAGGTTCACCTAGTAAAGAAGGATGAGTTTTTGGTTTGCCAAGTCAAGACTAGATACCTCAAGTCGTTGTCATGATACGGCTTCAGGTATGGTTGGGTGCTCAATTTCTACGCGTAAAGGCCAATGAGATCAATGCATCGTGAACGGGATGTACCTCCACAACTATCAATATTGACCCAGTTCTTTCCCCCCGACTACGCACCGACTGGGCAGCTGATGGCAGAACTCGCTCAAAGCCTAAGTCGTGAGGGCGTTAAAGTACAGGTGTTTGCTGGTCAGCCCGGCTATGCTTACGACTGCCCTTTGGCTCCACAAAAAGAACGGGTCAACGGGGTGACAGTCAGGCGTACCCGAACAGCCCGACTGTGGCCGCGCCGCATTCGAGGCCGCGCCGTAGGCGGATTGCTGTATTGCTTGCGATCGCTCGTCAAACTCATACATCCAGCCCGGCGAGGCGATCTGGTGCTAGTGACGACCGAGCCGCCCTACTTACCGTTGTTGGCCTATTTACTCCACTGCCTGTTTAAGCAGCCCTACCTATGCGTGGTCTATGACCTTTACCCCGATGTGGCTGTTGCCCTCAATGTGCTATCTCACAATCACGCTTTAGTCAGGCTTTGGCACTGGCTCAACGGCCAAACCTGGCGCCATGCCAGTGCGATCGTGGTGCTGACCCAGACCATGAAACAGCGGATTGTCGACCACTGCCCCGAAGCAGCTACCAAAATTTCTGTCATTCACAACTGGGCTGACCCAGGATCTATTTACCCCCGCGCTAAGGCTGACAACTGGTTTGCCCGCCAGCACAATTTAAGCGAGGTCTTCACAGTACTGTATTCGGGCAACATGGGGCGCTGCCACGATATGGATACCATCATGACAACAGCCCAGCTATTGCGCCATGAGCCGATCCGATTTGTCTTTATTGGGGCTGGGGCAAAACGTCAGACTTGCCTCAGCCAGGTTAGTCGGTTGGGGTTAAGCAACTGCCTGTTTCTCCCTTACCAGGCCAAAGCCGATTTACCCTACTCTCTCACGGCCTGCGATCTCAGTTTAGTTAGCCTGGTGCCTGGGGTAGAAGGGTTGGTAGCCCCGAGCAAGCTCTACAGCAGCTTAGCCGCCGGTCGCCCAGTAGCAGCAATTTGTGAACCGCACTCCTATCTGCGATCGCTGCTAGCCGAAGGTGATTTTGGTCGCGCCTTTGACAACGGCGATAGCGATGGCTTAGCCAACTTTATTCGTATGCTGGCTGCTGATACCCACCGAGGACACCAAATGGGCCACCGAGGACGTAGCTACATGCAGCAAAATTTTACCCCCGAACAGATCACCCGCCGCTATTTTGAGGTCGTAGATGCCTGTATACGCCGGCTCAACCCTGCCCTGGTAGCGGTAGCCCCGCCCCCAGAGACGGCTACATCTCGCTTGTAGCCTAGATCGGCGAGAACGATAAAACATCCAAATCTTAAATTTCACCCCCTAGGCCTTGCCTAACTGAATAAATCCGTTACCCTTTCGAGCATGGAGTGGGCTTCGATGGTCATCACGATCTCAGTCTCTCCCCCGCAACCTCGACCAGCCTAGGCTGAGGCCGTAGTCTAGGAGAGGTGTGGCCGTTTTCTCTAGCTTGGTTGCCTGCTCTTCTCCCCTAAGCCAACAATCTGTTGCCATGACCCAACCTCGCCGCCACCGTAGCCGATCTAAACGCCGTAGCATTTATTGCCCCGACCACGCTACCTATCTCGACAGCGTCAGCCAAAAATATCCCCTTTACGCCACCCACCCTGAGCAGCTCCGGCAGCGGGGGCTCAGTCGGCTGCGATCGCTGACCGTCATTGCTGGCTATGGCACAGTTCCCCTTATGGGCGAGTGGCTAGAAGCTTTTTGGTGCGATCACTGTCAAGCAAGTCGGTGGTATCACGTTTGCAAAACCAACACAAATACTTACAACGTTACAGTCGCCCCCACCGCCCTCTGGATGCAGGCTAGCGGCGTCATTTTGACCACTGGCAATCCTAGCGTCGGTGAGTTTACCCGCCGTCAGGCCCGCCATACCCAGTTTCAAGGTATCAAAGACTTTCGCCGCATCGGCTGAGTCCAGAGCCGATGACCAAGACGATTCAATCGTTAGCCAAGCTACCCCCCCAAATAGGCCTTATATCCGGCGACCTGTTTCTCCACAATCCATGGCCAAACCCTATAAAAGCAGGCTCAGTCAGAAGCGTTTAGCTGTCAACCCGCCCGGCATTCAACCTATCCTCAGGCGGATTTGGCAGCACCTCAACCTCAAGCGACGTTGGCAGTTGCTGGGTTTGGCAGCTCTAATGGTGACCAGCGGCATAGCCGAAGCCATTACCCTAGGGGCAGTGCTGCCGTTCCTCAGCGTAATTGTCGCCCCTGAAAAAGTTCTCGACAATCCGACGGCAATGCAGCTGTACGAAGCCCTGGGGTTTACCTCCAGCGAGCAGCTAGTGCTGCCGCTCACCATAGCGTTAATAGTGGCAGCTCTGCTCGCCGGAATTATGCGTCTGCTGGTGCTGTGGGCCACTAAAAGCTACGGTCAAATGGTTGGCCACGAGATGGCAGTCAACGTTTATTGGCGCACCCTGTACCAACCCTATCGAGTCCATTTAGCCCGCAACACCAGTGAGCTAATCAGTTCCATTGAAAAAATCACCGTTGTCATCGCCGTACTCAATCACACTATGGCGCTGATTAGCGCCTTGGTTATTGTCACAGCGATTGTGGTGGTTCTCTTGGCGATCGAGCCGTTGGTTTCAGCGGCAACCTTTCTCGGTTTGGGTGGGCTCTACGGGCTGCTAATCTATTCCACCCGGAAGCGTCTAAACCATAACAGCCGACAAATCAGCCGACAAATGACCCTGCAAATCAAAGCGCTACAAGAAGGACTAGGTGGAATCCGCGATGTGCTGTTGGATCACAGCCAACCGTTTTACTGCGAACGCTATCGCCGTGCCAATTGGCCCCTGTGTAGAGCTAGGGCCGAAAACGCCTTTATAGGTAGCAGCCCCCGCTACGGTGTGGAGACCTTGGGCTTAGTAGTGCTAGCGGGGCTCGCCTACGGCCTGAGCCAACAATCGGGGGGCGGTGCAGCAGCACTGCCATTGTTGGGCACATTGGCCTTGGGTGCACAGCGACTCATGCCTGCCCTACAGCAAATTTTCGCCGCTTGGGCTGGCATACGGGGAGACCAAACCGCCGTAGAAGATGTCCTCAAGCTGCTCGAGCAATCGATTCCCCCCGAAGAGTTGCAGCCCAGTCCTCCCCCCCTAAGGTGGCAATCGACCATCAAATTTATCGATGTGGGATTTCGCTACAACAGCACTGACCCCTGGATACTGCAAGCCTTGTCTTTTACCATTCCTAAAGGTGCACGCGTAGGGGTTGTCGGAGCCACTGGCAGCGGTAAAAGTACAACTCTAGATATTCTAATGGGCCTCTTAGAACCTACCGTAGGCGAGGTTGTTGTAGATAACCGGTTGCTTAAGGGCGATCGCTCCAGAGCCTGGCAGCAAACCATCGCCCATGTCCCACAGCACATCTATCTGGCCGATACAACCATTGCGGAAAATATTGCCCTTGGAGTGCCTAAGCAAGACATTGATTTAGAACGGGTACGCTTTGCGGCTCAGCAAGCCAAAATAGCCGCCTTTATCGAGCAAAGTCCAGATGGATACTCAGCTACTTTAGGGGAACGAGGCATTCGCTTGAGTGGAGGGCAGCGCCAGAGAGTTGGTATTGCTCGAGCGCTATACAAGAAAGCGTCCGTACTCGTTTTCGACGAAGCTACGAGCGCACTGGATAGCTTTACTGAACAAGAGGTAATGGCAGCGATCGAGAACCTAGGTGACGACCTGACCATTTTGTTGATTGCCCACCGACTCAGCACCGTTGAACAGTGCGACTTTATCATTGAGCTAGCCCAAGGTCGAGTAGTTGCCCAGGGAAACTACCAGGAACTACTGGAGAAATCCGAAAGCTTTAAGAGAATGGCCATGCTTTAAATGACGAGATTCAGGCCATAAAAGAAGATCTCATATGGATCCCTCAGGTCAGGTTGTCAGCTCTCAGTGACGCGATCGCTCAACATAACTCACACAAATAAACCGATCGTCTAGCCTACAGAAAACCATTGACGTGAACAACGCAAGAAAACCAAACTTCTTTATTGTGGGTGCGCCAAAATGTGGCACAACAGCGATGTTTGAGTACCTTCGACAACATCCAGATATTTTCATGTATCCGTATAAAGAATCTAATTTTTTTGCGGATGACCTCAAGAAAGAACCACACGGCTACTCCCAGGCAGCCATTGATAAATACCTAAGCAGGTTTAAAGGTATAGGTGAGGAAGCGATCGTAGGCGACGCATCAATTTGGCACCTCTACTCTAAAGCAGCACCCATCAAAATAAAAGAGTTTAACCCAGGCACAAAAATACTAATCATGCTGAGAAACCCAGTAGAGCAGATGCACTCTCTACATAGCCAGCTTGTCTACGGAGGGATCGAGCCCCTAACATCATTTCAGCAGGCTCTCCAAGCCGAGGCGCAAAGAAAAATAGCGCAATCAATCGACGAAATCAGCCCTGATGTGACCAATCTTTCCTATAAATGCTTGCTCTATCGAGAAATCGCTAGCTTTTCAGCTCAAGTGAGCCATTATCTCGACATTTTTGGTACTGCAAACGTTCACATAGTCCTATTTGATGAGTTAAAACAAGATGCTGAAGCTACCTATGAGCGAGTGCTTGACTTTCTGAATATAGAGAAGACATACTTTAGTCCAGAGTTCAGAGTTTTCAATTCAAACAAAGTTCGACGATTCAATGGCAAGTTCATACAAAAAGTCAGGACACATCCTGCAAATCTTTGGCTTGCCAGAACATTTCTCCCCCCCCTTGCCAGGGAGGTTATGGGGAGAAAAATGGGCCAAGCCTGGAGTAAACTTAACAGCGTAGAAAGGCCAAGGGTATCTATAGATATTGTCTTGAAGAAAAAATTGCTTGCCGAGTTTACCGAAGAAACTAAAAAATTAGGCCAACTGCTAAACCGAGATCTAAGTAGTTGGCTGATCCCATAGATCCATAAACTTAGGCCCAAGTCATTTTCAGTTGCGCTGAGGTAATTATTCTTTCTAAGAGTATTCCACCTAAAAACATCCCGATCAGGAACGCGAACTCGGCTCACTAGGCCGGTCGCGGAGAGGCACCGGATAGGTATTTAGTTGAAACACTCTAAGGCTGATGACTGAAACAACCAAATGCTGACAGCAATCAAGCAGAGAAAAAACGTACTCAAAGTGAATAATGGATATTAAAAAACCTCAACCCAGAGAGGGAATTAGCATTCTCGTTGAGAATTCAACTTGGAATAATATAGGAGATGGGTTCTATCAATTTCCTATTTTCTATCTACTCGAGGCTTTGTTTGGTCATAACTCCAACATATCCATGATAGATGGTCCAGTCGAGAGAGCTTTCCGCCTTGGTTCCAAGCTAAAAAGCAGATTTAAAAAAAACGCCTTTGAAATATCAACTCTTTATCGAGGAGATATTTATGTTTTTTCTGGCCCAATACTTAACTCTAATTTCCTAAGTCACTATGCCAGTTTTATCAAAACAATTAAGCAAGAGGGCGCAAATTACCTCATTCTTAGCAGCCATTCCAGCTTGGATAGAGAATCCAAACAATTTGACGACATCATCCATTTCCTAAGCCTATATCCACCGCTGGGAATTTCCACCAGAGACACCCACACATTCAACCTACTCAACCCACACCTTGAAAATTGTTACAACGGAATCTGCTGTGCATTTTATGCATACCTGCTTTTACCTTTGGCTAAGCTCAGAATAGACAGGCCATATATAACAGTTTCTTTTTACAAAAGTTTTGAACCTGACATCGAGATTGAGCTAGGAGATCAAGCAATATCTGATGTTAAATTGAGTCCGTATGGATTATCAGAACATGCCTGGGCTTGGAAGCTACTCAGACACGGTGAATTTCTAAGGCCGCTCCCTCAGAGGATATCTAACTACGAAGTGATTAGACCCCATCATGGCATAGGAACAAGTTTTTTCAACGTAGACTTTTCAAAACCCAACTCTTATTTATCGTTCAATCCCCTCTCGTATTTAGGTCTGTACCAAAATTCTACGTTAACTATCTCAGACAGAGTGCATGCCTGTGTTGCAACTCTAGCGGCTGGAAAGCCAGCCCTATTTTACTCCAGACATATTAGCCCTAACGACAAACGACACCTCATCTTTGATCGAGCACCGATTATCAAAGATTCTAGAACTGGTTTATATCATACAGATCTAAAAGGCATCCAAACAGAATTCGCAGACTTTCAGTCATGGCTTAGGATGACGTTTAGTAGTGTAGCATTAAGTCAAATAAATCAGTAAAGAATGTAATCTAATCAAAATGAAACCACGCCTCCCCATGAGTCCCAATACACTGCCATATTTTTGGGAATACATAAGAGTTATCTGGCCATAGAGACATGAAGCACCTAAACAAATAATGGCAAAACGGCAAAACTAGATCCATATGTCAATTTCCTTGACTTTAATACCGTTTAATATATTTCCTAACTGCTCAACATTACTTGAGGTGAGCTACTCCAAGGGTGGAAAATTATGACCTCAACTAAAATAGCTGTTGCACAGCTAGGCGCACGAAAACATTATCAAGAACCTGTTCTATTTCACAGGTGGGGAGTACTTGAAACCCTCTATACTGATTTATATGCTGGCAATAGTTGGCCAATTCGATCTCTTCGGAACCAGCAAGTAAATAAATATCTCCCGTCAGCAGCTAAGCGATTCCTAGATCGTTATGATGTAAATCTAGACAACGCTAAAATCACTCATTTTCCCTGGTTAGCATACCGGTATGCTGAAGCACTTAAAAGAGCAGAAGGTCAAAATATTGCCTCAGTCTATGAGAAAGCAGGCCGAGACTTCTGTCAGCACATTATCAACAATGGCCTAGGTCAAGCGAACACTATTTACGGCTTCAATGGCGCTTCCCTTGATCTATTTCAGTATGCCAAGAGTCATGGCTACCGTTGCATCCTAGATCAGACCTTAGTTGAACGGACATATCTTCACCTGCTCCTACAGGAAGAAGAAGCGCGTTGGGCTGATTGGGTAAGTCATCCGTTTAAGCCAGCAGTTTCAGATATAGATCTTGCCAAGCGGGAAAGACAAGAACAAGATCTAGCAGATCAAATTGTTTGTGGGTCTAGTTTTGTCAAAGAGTCTCTTATTTTGCGAGGAGTTCCATCTAAAAAAATCTTTGTTATTCCCTTAGGCGGAATAAACACTAAGAGCATTATTTCCGAAGACAAGCCTCTATCTCACCAAAAATATCGCCAAGAAAGCCTACATATTTTATTCGCCGGATCGGTAGGTCTGAGAAAAGGTATACCCGACTTGCTCCATGCACTATGCCAACTGAAAAGCCGAATCCCATTTGTTTGTAAGATTGTTGGCCCCATTGAATTAAGCTCTGAGAAAGTTGAAAAATACTCCAGTGTTTGCAGTTTTCTTGGCAAGGTACCCCGTTCAAAAATGCCTGAGCTCTATAATTGGGCCGACGTATTTGTCTTGCCATCTATCTGCGAAGGTTCTGCCATGGTGACTTATGAAGCCTTACAATACGGTCTTCCAGTCATAACCACGCATAATGCAGGCTCTATCACCCAAAATAGCTTTGGCTGCCAGCTGGTTCCGATCCGAAACCCAGCCGCTATTGCAGATGCCCTAGTTAACCTTTTTAACCAAAAAGAAGACAATAATTCTAGCTGTGCGCTTCAAAATTACCTTAAGCAAAATAATAATAAAGCCATCGAGAATTTCAAAGATATGATATTACATCCTTAAGCTAATTAAATACTATGAATGGCCCACTTATACTCTTTATTAGTACCTGTATTGGCTTAGTTATTTGGGGAATCCTAAAAAAGGAAAGAGTACTTCAGTTTCCTTTTTTTATGGGGGCCATATTTATTAGTTTTTTAGTTCCTCAAGCAATTTCTCTAGTTAACTTTCCCGGTGTTGTACCTTCCCACAGCATTGATAGAATTTTAATCTACGGTTCTCTCTGTGTTGCTATGTGCTGGTTAGGGTATTTACCCAAACTTTATTTCTTACCTAGGTATCAGCGGGTCTTGAGTTCACGTAGATTAGTACGAGCGGCCGTTGCCCTTGCGATTTTTGGTACTGTTTGTTTTTTAATGATTGGCACAGTAGTTCCAAGACCCACATCGAGTCAGTGGACTGGCCCAGCTACCATTTTATTTTTCTTCTCACAAACCACCTGGATCGGATCCATTATTTTGCTTCTGATTGGTCTAGCAAAACGCAAAATAATCTATATCGTTTTGGCACATGCGGGGCTACTACCATTAATTGCATCTGTCTTAGAGCAAGGCCGTCGTACCGAAACAGCCACCTTACTCGTTATGTTGGCAGTAGCTTTTTTCTTTTCTTACCGTATTATTCCACCCAGATGGCTTTCATTATTAGCCATTTTCCTAACAATGGCACTAATTCCTCTTTTTGCTATCATGCGAGGCGATGTTTGGGAGGCTCTATTTTCAAGAAGTCTAACACTCGCAGATCTGAGGTTTGCTTTAGATAGCCTTTTATCAAATGAGAGTATCCTAGAGCTGCGCAATGCTGCATTAACTGTTGAAGCTGCCCAAAGTACAGGAAAATTTGGTTTTGGATCAGGACTTTGGAATCGCATTATTTTTCAATACGTGCCTGGGCAACTTGTAGGATATGAGCTTAAAGACTCACTATATATTCAATTGTCAGACTATGATCTAGAAGAGCTATTCAGGTATGTTGCCCCTACTGGTTCAACATTCACCGGTCTTGGAGATTCCTTTAGGGAATTTAGTTATTTCGGATGTCTAGTATTTGCTGGGATGGCTTACTGGTTTAAACATCTTTGGGTGCTATCTACTAGATATAACAATTTCTATTCTCAGGTGCTATACATTAGTCTAGTAATACCAGCGTTGCTGTCGGTCACCCATGGTATTGGCCGATTCACACAAGATATAATTTTTCGGCTAATCGTTGTAGGTGCTGTAATTAAGTATGCCCAACTCAAAAAATCAGATGCGGATGCCGATGGCAACACATGCTAAATTAGTATGCTCATGGTGATGCAACCAGTCGAGAATTTAAACATCCTTTATGATTTATGATCAAAAGTCAGTTTAAGAATATACAGTTTGTTGACCGCATAGATTTATTGCGCTCTTTATGTCATGAGAGAAGCGTTTTACACTTAGGAGCAACAGATTCCCCTGAAACCATAGGAGCAGCAAACGCTAATCGCCTACTTCATCTTCAGATTGATAGTGTCGCCAAACAATTAGTCGGTGTTGATATTGATAGAGAAATGATTCAATGGCTAGCAAACAACTACGGAGTCAAGAGCATTTTCTACGGAAATGTAGAAAAAATCGAAGATTATCCGTCTGGAGAGTTTGATGTTATAGTCGCCGGAGAAATTTTGGAACATCTCAATAACCCAGGGCAAGCGCTAGGCAATATCCGAAGAATCATGCAGACTCACACACAGTTAGTAGTTACAGTCCCCAATGCTTATTCCTTAAAGGGTTTTATTAGAGCTTGCTTAGGCTATGAATTGATTCATCCTGATCATCTATTGCACCACTCTCCACATACACTCAAAGTCTTGTTGAAGCGCTTTGGCTTTTCTATTGAGTGTGTGTTTAGTTTTGCAAATGGTGGACAAGGCATCGCTGCTAGTATAGCCAACTGCTTTCTTCGATTTAATCCTCAATTAGCAGAAGGTATTGGCATTATAAGTAGAGCCGTGTAGAAGACTCATCTACTATGAAAGTGACTGCTTTAACTATGGTAACAGGCCCCTATATTGCTGCCCGTTACACCCACTTTGCTATGACTTATCCAAACTATGAGCTCTCATTAGTAGAGTTTGGTGAGGTGTCGGAGACCTATAGCTGGCAACAGAGTGACCAGGAGGTTCCCTATAGAAGAGTCATATTGTCTAAGCAATCTGCTGAAGGGCAGACGTGGGTTATGTTGTCATGGCGCCTTTTAAGTGCTTTAAACAATTTGCAACCAGAGATTGTCATCCTCTGCGGCTATGGCATCAAGGGCATGCTGGTAGGCTTGCTATGGAGCCTGTTCCACCAGAAACCTGCGATCCTCTTATCAGACAGCAAAGAAAATGACTCCCTGCGTAATTCTATTAAGGAATTTATTAAAAGTTTGATTATTCAGAAATATGATGCTGCATTAGTAGCAGGGCAACTTCATAAGCAATATTTATGTAATCTTGGCATGCCAAGAAATGCTATTTTTGTCGGGTACGATGTGGTCGAGAATAAGAGATTTTGCCGTAAAGAAATTAAAGATCTTCCAAAACCACTCGATCGCCCTTACTTTTTAGCTGTCAATCGATTTATTGCAAAAAAGAACTTGCATAGAATCATTCAAGCCTATGCAGACTATCGTCAGCAGACAAATACCAAACCCTGGGATCTAGTATTATGTGGTGACGGTGAATTATATCCTCAGATAGAACAAAAAGTCAGCGTCTTGGGTCTAGAGTCTTCAGTTCACATGCCTGGGTTTCTTCAGCTGGAAGAGCTTTTACCATACTATGCTCATGCTCAATGTTTCATTCATGCGAGTCTTCAAGAACAATGGGGACTTGTCGTAAACGAAGCTATGGCTGCAGGTCTTCCGGTTATAGTTTCAAACTGTTGCGGATGTTTCGAGGATTTAGTGCTAGAGGGTGTGAATGGATTTGGGTTTGATCCAGAAAATGTTCAACAACTTTCATCATTGATGATGAAAGTTAGTTCTGACTCTGTAGATCTAGAGATTATGGGCCGTGCTTCGGAGGTTCACATTCAGAATTATTCTCCTGAAACCTTTTCTCATGGGCTTCAGAAGGCTATTCAGCATACGTTGAAGTAGTTCTTATCATGTATATTCTCTTAGTTATTCCAGCTATTGGAGACGTTTACGGTGGGCCAACCAAGATCGTAGTAGGGTTGGCAGAAGCCCTGAGTCACCAAGGTATGTATGTCGATGTTGTTACCACCAATGCTAATGGGCAACAGAGACTAGAGGTTCCTATTAAGAAGTGGGTTAATCAGAATGGCTATCGAATTAAGTACTTCCCCTACTTTAGTTCAGGCGATTACAAATGGAGTAGTTCGCTCGCATTCTGGCTATTTAACCATGTTCATGATTACAATGTAGTTCATAGCAACGCGGTTTTTTCCTTGCCAAATATCCCAGTTCATCTCGCCTGCCAGTGGCATAAAACGCCCTATGTTATGGCTCCCCATGGAATGTTAGAACCATGGGCACTGTCGTATAAGCCTTGGAAAAAGCATCTCTATTATAAAGTACTGGAGCGTCCCGCTTTGAATAGAGCTAGTGTAATTCAAGCTACGGCCTCTCCTGAATCAGAACATATTCGAAAGCTGGGACTTGCACCACCTATTGTAACTATCCCAAATGGAATTCATGAGCATGATTTTAATACCTTGCCCGATGCTGAATTGTTTTACCAAAAGTTTCCACTGACACGAAATAAAACCTTAATTCTCTTCCTGGGCAGAATTGATCCTAAAAAAGGACTCGATTTGCTAGCGCAGGCATTTGCTTCAATTCAACTTCAATTTCCTCAGACTCATCTGATTATCGCTGGCCCGGACAACATTGGATTTTCGCCTACCGCCCAGGAATACTTTGCAGCAGCAGGATGCTCGGACTCTGTCACATTTACTGGGTTCTTAACAGGTGCTCTTAAATATGCAGCTTTTTCTGCCTCCAACCTCTATGTGGCCCCTTCCTATTCTGAAGGTTTTAGCATGTCGATTCTAGAGGCTATGGCATCTGGACTACCCTGCATAATTACTACTGGCTGCAACTTTCCTGAGGCTGCGATCGCAAAAGCTGCCTATGTGGTTGAAAGTAAGGCTGAAGAAATCACTGAAGCCCTACTTTCTTGTTTGAGTCATCCCGCAGCCGCTGAGCGGACAGGAAATCTAGCGCGTAAATTTATTTTAGAACATTACACATGGGAGAAAGTAGCTAAGAGGTTAATAGAAACCTATCAATCCATTTCACCTAGCTTTGACGTCGAGAATACTTGAATCATTATGGCTCTTATTTCTCTGATCATTTTGACTAGGGATGAAGAGGCAAATTTATCCACTTGCCTTGAAAGCCTAAAGGGCTTAGACGCGGAAGTCTTTGTTGTAGACTCAGGCAGTATAGACAACACCCTCAGCATAGCTAGTGCATGGGGTTGTCACGTGTATAGCCACGAGTGGGTCAATCATGGAGAACAAGTCAACTGGGCAATTGAGAATTTACCGTTTAACACGCCTTGGTCGATGCGATTGGATGCGGATGAACGTCTGACGTCTGATTTAGTTGA
The DNA here is from genome assembly GCF_015207395.1 of Nodosilinea sp. LEGE 07088. GTDB lineage: Bacteria > Cyanobacteriota > Cyanobacteriia > Phormidesmidales > Phormidesmidaceae > Nodosilinea. The sequence goes on along the minus strand of NZ_JADEWX010000003.1, from coordinate 71,292 downwards.
TGAACTAAATACAAAACTTGTTCAATCTGAAGCACAAATCTCCGGCTATTTGATTAAACGTCGTGTTTTCTTTATGGGCCGGTGGATTCGTTTCGGTGGCTATTATCCTACCTGGCTGCTTCGGGTTTGGCGTACAGGACATGCCTCCTGTGAATCGCGCTATATGGATGAACATATGGTTCTTTCTAAAGGTAGCCTCGACAAGTTACACCATGACCTCATTGACGAGAATTTAAAGGGTTTGAACTTCTGGATCAATAAGCATAACCGCTATTCAGAACTAGAAATTCAAGATATTATAGATACCCAAAGCGAAGCGAATTTATTACTGGGTAGTAATAACGGATCACAACCGTCTCAGCGACGATGGGTTAAACAGAACCTCTACTTTCGATCTCCTTTATTTTTGAGAGCATTAATATATTTTCTAATGCGATACGTTATTGGTCTTGGCTTTCTAGATGGAATCCCTGGTTTGATTTTTCATGTTTTTCAAGGGTTCTGGTATCGCTTCCTAATTGATGCCAAGCTGTACGAAAAAATGAAATTCGAAAAAATCAGGAGGTAAGCCAAGTGTTTTCTCGACTATATGATCGTTATTTCATCAAAAAGCCTGCCGTGAGGCTTTTCGTGACAAAGCTTCTGGAAAAAGATGAAGATATAGATATAGATTTGCTATGCTCTAGGCTGAAAGTGAATTCCATTAAAGAGCATGGCTATCTTAGAGCATCTAGGATGGCAAAGTTCTCTAGTCTATTCCGCGATGAAATTCCGGTGCTTATGCACCTTGCCGCATTGCTGCCTGGCTCAGATACTTTTATAGATGTTGGGGCCAACGTAGGGGTTTTTTCTGCGAGTTTATCAAAACTAAAATCAGTTTTTCAAGACATCGAATTTCTAGCTTTTGAAGCAAATCCTGATACATTTTCGCGGCTTTCGAGAACCGTTGAAAATTTACAGGTTAAAACGCATTGTATAGCGCTCTCAAACAAGACAGGTGAACTAGAATTTGTCAGCGGAACAGCTTCTGGTGTGTTCACAGCTATTGATTATGCCTCGTCTTACAACAACAAAGAAAAGACGATTGTACCTTGTCGTCGTCTAGATTCATTTGACATTAGTGGGGTCTCTATGGTCATCAAAATTGATGTTGAAGGTCAAGAGATGGATGTATTAGAAGGATCTAGCAAGTTTTTTGAAAAGAGATTTGTTAAAGCCGTTTATCTTGACGGCTACTCTAGTAAGAATAGGGTTGAAAATTTTCTCAGAGGTTATGGATTTTCGTTCTTTGATGGGCGTAGCTTACAACCAGTGGAGGGGGATGTTTTTAGTCTGCTGGCAATTCACGGAGCGTATCTTTAAGCCTCAATCTCTTTGAATTCAAAAGATATTCGCTTGGCTAAATTCAAGAATTTTATGAATGAAAATTTCCTGGCTGGCAGAACTCTAGCCTATATTTGGAACCATCCAAACAATCAGAAGCGTCAAACACAAGCAGTGTATCGCTTTTTAGGGTGGCAGATCTGGAAACGATTCACCGGTAGAAGTATCAACATTAGTTTGGATGAAGACATTAAGGTGCGATGCTACCCAGACAGCCGTTCAGCTAGCGCGGCCTTATATTGCGGGCTTTACGACCACAATGAAATGTCTTTTTTACAGCGTTTTCTTCAGGATGGCGACAGCTTTCTTGATGTCGGAGCGAATATTGGTGTTTACACGCTTTTGGCTGCAGCTAAGTCTCCGACTGGTCATATATACAGTATTGAGGCCCTGCCTAGAAATGTAGCTCGTCTAAAAGAAAACTTGACTCTGAATCAGTTTGATCATGTTACGGTCTATGAGTTGGCTATTTCAGACTCTCAGGGTGACGTTTCTTTAGATTTAGCCGATGGTGACTCGACCCCTAGGATTGCCAACCAAGATTTTAACCGAACCCTGCAAGTGTCTACTGATACATTAGATAACCTATTACATGACAAGTCAGAAGAGTTGACCCTAGCGAAGATGGATATTGAAGGTGCTGAGCTATTAGCATTTAGAGGGGCTCATTTACTTTTGCAAAAACACTGCCCTATGGTATGGATTCTGGAAATTAATCACCAAATACAAAATTTTAGTTATACCGCTGAAGACTTGGCAACACTTCTGGATAGCTATGGCTACGGCCTCTATAGCTATAGCGCTGAGCACAACCAAGTCTTTTCTATATCTTTAGCTGAGAAGCCGGGTAATAACCTATTGGCGATCGCACGTCCATGCCTTGACGTTGTGCGTCAGCGACTGGCGATCGCAGCTCCTTTGCCCCGGGCCTAACCTACAGCATTACGACCAATCCCTATACCGAGACACAGACATTGTCTTACTTAATTTTCTTCCTACAGCACCTATTTTCTCAAGTCATACCCAAATAGATTTGGGTCTACATCCCCCAGGTTCAAGTCGCCTAATCCATACTCTGCCCAGCGCCTGTCTACCAAATTTGCGGTATCAGGGTCAGGGGTGAGTTCTTCACTCCAGGGGCGGTCGGTTTCGGGATAGACCTTGGTGGTAGCATCGATACCCATGCGGCTACCAAGACCAGGTTTCTCGGTAGCGAAGTCAAGCCGATCAAAGGGGTTATCGGGCAAAATAAACACGTCACGGACGGGGTCAACCTTAGAGGTAACGGCCCACATCACCTGGCGAGGATCGCGGATATTGATGGTCTGATCGACCACAATTACAAACTTGGTGTAGCTAAACTGGGGCAGCGCCGACCAGAAGGCTAGGGCCGCGCGTTTGGCCTGGCCAGGATAAGACTTTTCAATTGATAATACAGCGGCCTTATAGCTCAGCCCTTCCATGGGCAAAAAGAAGTCCTGGATTTCGGGTACCTGCTGGCGCAGAATGGGGTTGTAGATGCGGTTGAGGGCGATCGCCATCATGGCATCTTCCTTGGGCGGGCGACCGCTAAAGGTAGTCATATAAATTGGGTTCTTGCGGTGGGTCATGCAGTGGAACCGCAGCAGCGGAGCCGCCTCATTGACGCCACCGTAGTAGCCGATATGGTCACCAGCCGGGCCATCTACAGCCGTTTCACCGGGGGTAATCGTTCCCTCCAGCACGAGTTCAGCGGCAGCGGGCACCTCTAAGTCTACGGTTTTGCATTTGGCTAATGTGAGGCCTTTACCCGCGTAGAGGCCAGCGAAGAGCCACTCTGACAGATCGATCGGCAGGGGGGTAGCGGCGGCCAAAATCACCAGCGGGTGGACGCCAATCGCGATCGCGACCTCTAACGGCTTACCCATTTCAGCAGCCTTACGCAGGTGACGGCTACAGCCCCGCACCGACAACCACTGGACTGTAGCGGTATGCTTCGACTGGAGCTGAAGTCGATACACCCCAATATTTGGAATGTGGGTCTCCGGATCCTTGGTGATCATTAGCCCTAGCGTAATTACCTTGTCGGCATCCCCGGGGTAAACCCGGAGCAGCGGTATTTGATTGAGATCAACGGCATCATCCTTCAGCACTACCTGCTGGCAAGGGGGCAACAGATCGCGCACAGGCTTGGCCTTGACGACGTCAAACAGCGCCTTACCCAGGTCAATCGCTTGAGAAAACTGCTTAGGCGGACGGGGTTGATACAGTAGCGCCAGCTTTTCACCCAGGGTTTCGAGCTCAGCTGGGTGTTCCATACCCATGGCCCAGCACACTCGCTCTACGGTGCCCAGCACATTGATCGCTAACGGCATAGTGGCCCCCTGCACGTTTTCAAACAGCAGGGCGGGCCCTCCCCCCAGCAGCAAGCGGTTGGCAATTTCAGCAATTTCGAGATCTGGGCTAACAGGGGCGGTAATGCGGCGGAGTTGCCCCCGCTTTTCCAGGAGGGTCAGAAACTGCTGTAGATCTTTTGCCATAGTGAGCGAGTTGTTATAAACAAGTGTTAAGCACCTTCCTTATTATGGCGGAGAGGGGTGCAGCCCGGAACGGCGCTATGGTGAACCTGCCTGGAGAGGTCGTGAAGACAGCATCCGCTAGGGCAAGATTCCTGGCACAATCGAGATATGGTCTGTGGCATTAACTGTCTTGAAACCCGAAGGACTGATTGGCTCAATGAACAGGTGTAACCGATTTGCTTCCCTCAAGTCATGGCTTTGGGGGCTCGGTGCCCTGGGCCTGGTCGCCTGCGGCAACCGGCTCGACACCGCCAAGGTAGAGGCCGCCATTAAGGCCGATATTGAGCGCCAGGGGCGTCGTCTATCGATTGACTCTGTACTCTGCCCTAGCGACATCACTCGCCAGGCAGAGGCCTACTTTCGCTGCGTCGGCGAGTTGAGCCCCGAGGGCAGCTTTACCGTCAATGTCATTCAGCAAGACAATCAGGGCAATGTTACCTGGGAGGTGCCCAATTCTAAGGCGCTGCTAAATTTACCCAAGATAGAAGACAGCATTCAGCAGGGGCTATCACAGGCCTACGGTAAGCGAGCTCAAATCGACTGTGGTACGTCTACCTACCGGGTCAATCAGCCCGGCGATCGCTTTGAATGTCAGGTGGTGGGAAGCCTAGAAACCGATACCAGCACGATTGAGTCAGTACTGGTTAAGGTTGATTCTGACGGTAACTTGAGCTGGCAAGAGCTACCGTCTCCTGGTGCAGTAGCTGCCGCCGCTGGAGTCAATCCCGTCGCTGGTCGGCCTGCGGCAGCAACCACCCAGTCTAGCCCTCAGCCATCATCACCGGTTAAGACAACCTCAGTGACTGGGCCTACCGGACGCGCCATTAACCGACCGTATATTCCGGGAGATAGCGATTAGACTACTGTCTGATCGAACCACGGCACGACTTAAACTTTTCTTAAATCGTTATCGCTCTTGCGTTAATGTGCAGGGCAATAGCTTTCGATAGGCTTATCGTGGAAGCAGAACCAATTCACTGTTAGTCCCAGGCTATGACAACTGTTCTAGATTTTTTGGCTAAGGGTGGGCCAGTCATGGTGCCCATTTTAGGCTGCTCAGTACTCACCATTGCCACCGCCCTAGAGCGCTCCCTGTTCTGGACCAAGCTGCTGCGCCGCGAAGATCAGGTCGTCAGTGACGTGCTAGATGCTTCTCGTCGTGACCTCAGCCAAGCCGCCGCGATCGCAACCCAGGCCCAAGATCTGCCCATTGGCCGGTTTTTGCTGGCTCCCCTGCGGCTGAAGCAGCCCTCCCCTGACACTTTTCGGCTGGCGATGGAAACAGCTGGCGATCGCGAATTTGTCAAAATGCGCCGGGGCGATAAAATTCTAGAAACCATCGTCGCAGTGGCGCCACTGCTGGGCCTGCTCGGAACGGTAACCGGGCTAATTGCCACCTTCGGCAACCTCAACATTGGCGGGGGAGGGACCGGTGAACAAGCCAGCGCCGCCGCCGCCGGAATTGGTGAAGCCTTGATTACTACCGCGGCTGGCATGGTGGTAGCGATTATTGCCCTGCTAGTTTTTCGGGTCATGGTCACCCTCCAGGCCCAGCAAATCGACTACTTCTCTGACGCTGGCAACGAACTCGAGCTGATCTACCGTCAGTATTGGTACGAACCCAGCCTGAGCATCGACCCTAACCATCGCCCCGACCTGGTGACCAGCCCCAAGCCAATGGAACGGTTGTAGCTTTAATCTATGCGGTTTAGTCAACGTCAGTCTTCGAAACTACCCCAGATCGACCTCATCCCTATGCTGAATGTGATGATGGGGATCTTGGCGTTCTTTGTCATGATCACCATGAGCCTGGGCAGCGAAAAACTCATCGACGTCCAGCTACCGGCTGAGCAGCAAGACAATACCCCGCCCCCGCTCCCCACCGACCCGTTCATCGTGCAGCTCGTGGGCGAAAATCAGGTGCAGCTCAACGGGCAGCCGATTGAAGTCGAAGCCCTGAAGGGGCAAATGGAAACCTACCTGGGCCGCAATCCCGAAAACATTGTCTTTCTCTTGCCCGGTCAGGATCTACCCTACGAGCAGGTAATGCAGTTTTTAGGCGATATGCGCTCTGTCGGCGGCGATCGCGTCTCTCTAGCGATCGAAGAATAAAGCTGGTTAGCCACCCTGTACCGATGCTCTAGGCCTATCTAGCCTCTATTCTTGCACCGGCAGCAGAGTAAATTCTCCATCTGTGGACTGGCGTTGCGGAGCCACCAGCTCATAGAAGAGGGCTTCGTAGCGATTAATTGCTCGACTAGCCGAATAATGTTCAACAGCATATTGACGGCCACGTTGGCCCAAATATTGCGCCTTTGCCGGATGCTGATAGAGATCTAGAATATTTTGCGCAAGCGCCTGAGGATTCTCCGGCTCGACCACCAGGCCACCCCCACTCGCTCTGACTGCCTGAGCAGCAGACCCATCCCCCGGTACCGAAGCTAGAATAGGCCGACCACTGGCCAACAGCACCTGGGTTTTAGAGGGCATATTAAAGCCCACCATACTGCGCTTCTGCAAAATTAGCCCCACATCGGCTGCGGCCAGCATATCGGGCAGCTCAGCCCGAGGCACAAAGGGCAGCAGCGAAATATTGCTCAGTCCTAGCTTTTGGCGAAAGGCTTCCAGGGCCGCTAGCTGTTTACCTTCGCCCACAATCACCAGATGGATATCGGGATAGTCTGTCAAAACCCGGGCGGCGCGAATAGCCGTTTTTACCCCCTGGGTAGCGGCGATATTGCCGGTGTAGAGCACTACGAATTTGTCTTGCAGCTGGTGGTGGTGGCGAAACACGCTACTGGCCTGAGGCCGGGGAGCAATAAAGTCAACATCGACCCAGTTGGCGATAGACACCATTTTTGTATCGGGTACCCCTTTAGCCAGCAAGTTATCGCGAAAGCCCTGGGCAATGACGCTAATGCGAGTAGCGTTGCGATAGGCAAAGGTTTCTACCAGCTCGGCCAGGCGAATGGCCCAAGGATTGCTCAGCAAACCGGTTTGCACCGCCGCCTCAGGCAAAATATCTTGCAGATTGAGCACGCTGGGGCATTGATAGATCGTCTTGAGCAGCGCCACAGGCAGGCAGGCAGGCAGAGAGGGGCTACTATTGAGAATCACATCAGGCCGCCATCCCCGCAGCGCCGACCAGAGACTGAGCATGATAAAACTCAGTTCTAGCAGGAGTCGCCCCGCTAGCCTTTGCTTGGGACAAGTCAGCACGAAGCAACGTTGAATGGTGACCCCGTTGCGATCTTCAGTGGAGAAGAGGCGGCCACGATATTGGGGATAAATATGGCGCTCAGGATAATTGGGCATCGCCGTGACCACACGCACCTGGTGCCCCTTAGCCACTAACCCCTCAGCCAGCTCGGTCATGAGCGGTGCAATGCCAATCGGCTCTGGGTGGTAGTTGTAGGAGTAAATTAAAATTCGCATGGGTAATGCTTGCTTAAGGGAACCACGAAAACAGGGGCTGGCGAAGGGCACAACATCAAAGGATTTACCACCGCTAGGGTTAGCATACCCGGGTGAGTCAGGCTGACTAATGGGTAGATCTACAGAAAATCGCCCGATCGCGTGACACATCTGGGCCGAGTTAGACACAAGATTGACAATGTTTTGTTAGCTTTTACCATGACTTGGAATCCTATACGACTGCTCAAAACCTTGGCTCATTTCGAGGTGGTAGGCCCTCTCAGCAAGGGATTACGCCGTCTTCCCGGCATGGTAGAACCCGGTATCTCTATGACAAATACTTTAGACACCCGTAGTTTAGTTCCTGTTTTAGCTCAACCCAAAATAGCGTTAGGGGGCAGCACGATAGATCAGTTTGATGCGCTGGCCCCGGTGCTGACTCCCCTTGGTTATGGGGTTATTTCTAAAGCTTTGGAGCCCGGGGCCAACCTGATCAACACCCCGCTGATTCTCTGGGGGGCTACCAATCCTGAGGCAGCCGATCTGGCTGCGATCGCACAGCTGGGTCAAGCCGCCGCGTATCAGGAGGCAACCCTGATCAATTTTTGTCGCCTTGACCCCGCGATCGCGGCCCTGTGGGGCAGTCTCGACGATGGGGTAATGGGCGGAGTCAGCACTAGCCAAATCCAGTGGCAGGGGGGCTTGCGGTTTAGTGGGCAGGTCTCTACCGCCAATAGCGGTGGATTTGCCTCCATTCGCACCCGCAACCTGGAGCCACCCCTAAACCTGAGCCAGTGGCAGGGCACCGTGCTGCATGCCCAGGGCGACGGCCAACGGTACAAATGGATTTTGCGCGACAACCCTGGCTGGGATAGCCTGGCCTACTGCCGCTCCTTTGATACTGAGGCCACTGGCTCCAACGTCATCAGAACCTCATTTTTAGACATGGTGGCCACTCGCCGCGCCCGTACGGTGCCTGAGGCTAGCCCCCTCAACCCGGCTCAGCTCTATTCAATGCAGCTCATGCTGAGTAAATTTGAATACGATGGCGACCTTAACCCGGCCTTCTCACCGGGCGATTTCGAGCTTACGGTACAGTCCCTGGGGGTCTATCGTCAGGGTGCTAAGCCAGTCATCGTGCTGCCTAAAAGCAGCCCGGAGATGGTGGCCCAGCTAAAGGTCGCAGGTCTGACAGGGGTGGTTCCGCACAATCAAAGTTTTGCCGTCATTGGTGCCAGCACGGGTCTGCCGCCGGAGATACCGATAGCGGTGATAGAACAGATCTTGCAAACGCTGCGGCAATCCGATTAAGAGTGTTCCAACTAAATACCTATCCGGTGTCTCTCCGCGACCGGCCCATTGGGCCGAGTTCGCGTTCCTGATCAGGATGTTTTTTTAGGTGGAATACTCTAAGCCCTAGCGCCCCCGATCAGGGCGATCGCGCTATCCAGCCTAGTAGGCCGATCGCATATCGCCACGCTGGGCCCGAGCACTCTCCTTGGCTTTAGCGGCACTCTTTTTGAGGGCTTCCAGGCGTTTGATGTAGCGATCGCGCTGACGCTTCTTCGGGGTTTGCTCAATCAGAGTTTTGAGGGCGCTGCCCAGGCTTTTATAGGCATTGGGCAAGGTGTAACCAAAGCGAGTGGCAATGGCGATCGCGCGATCGTCGGCACTGATGCTCTCTTGCAGGGTCTTTTGGTTGTTGTTGCGCTTATAGAGCCGCCAGCTTGAAAAGCCACACAGCCCCAGCGCCAGCATTAGCAGTAGGCCATCTTGTACCCACAGCTCACCGACGGCCCCACCCAGGCCAATAGCCAGCGCAGCCATTTCCCAACCATCGCGGGGAATGGTGTCGTTTTGAATGCGGCCTACCTCATGCCAAAATAATAGATTGCGCTGGTCGAGCGCCAGCTGTTCCCACTTGATCAGGTCAACCTGAATCTCAACCTGGTCTTTACCCAGTTCTTCACAGGTGATCAGCGGCGGGGTCACATCAATGGCCGACTCCACCGTCACCCAGCTCTGAAGTTCAGGGGGCAACAGGCTTCTCAGACGGCGAAGCTCACCCATATCGGCGCGGGCAGTGGCGGTGGCGTACGAGGTCATGGAGATACTGGGGAAAACAGCAGCAACTTAAATCTGAACAACTTAAGTTTATTTATTAATAGATCCTACCTTAAACCCCGTTAGTCAAGGGGCGGTTATCCGCTCTTAGCTAATTCTTACTGTTGACAACGTCTGGATACAGCGCCCAACCTAACCTGGGGCTACCCCAGTAGGCACAGAACCTGGCCGACCTAGAGCGGGGTCTGTCTCTAGAGCTGCGATCGCATCATCGAGCAACCGATATCCCGCCACCAGGGTATCAATTTGGCAAAGCTGCTGACGCAGGGGGGCAGCCCCTGCAAACCCTTTGACATACCAGGCCATATGCTTGCGAGCCTGATAGATGCCCTTTTGGCCCTTGTACTGCCACAGCAGGCCCAGGTGTTCTCGGGCACAGCGCAGCCTGTCTAGTAGGGTAGGCGGGGGTAAAACCACACCCGTTTTTAGAAAGGCATCAATTTCGCCCACCAAAAATGGGTAGCCCAGGGTACCCCGCGAGCACATCACCCCATCGGCCCCAGTGATCTCCAAACAGCGCACCGCCGACTCCACCGAGACAATATCGCCGTTAGCAATCACCGGTATGGCCAGCGCGGCCTTGACCCGGGCAATCCAGTGCCAATCGGCGGGGCCGTGGTAGCCCTGGCTGCGCGTGCGCCCGTGAAGCGTCAGCATTTGCGCCCCAGCCGCCTCCATGCGGCGGGCAAACTCTACGGCATTGATATGGTCGTCATCCCAACCAATGCGGGTTTTCACGGTCACAGGTACAGGCACGGCACTGGCCACCGTACGGACAATCGCCTCGGCTACCTCTGGCTGCCGCAGCAACGAAGACCCACCGCCTTTTTTAGTGATTTTATTGACCGGGCAACCCATGTTGATGTCGATGGTTTTGGCCCCTTCTGTCACCGCTTTACGCGCCGCTGCCGCCATAAAGTCGGGGCGGCAGTCAAACAGCTGAATGCTGATCGGCTGTTCGGCGGCACCAATGTCCATCAGCTTTGCGAGCTGCTGGGCGTGGCATAGCCCCGTGGCCTGCACCATCTCGGTGTAGAGCATCGAGGCTGGCGCATAGCGACGGACCAGCTGCCGAAAGGCGCGATCGGTCACCCCAGACAGGGGCGACTGCAATACCCGACTCTGAACAGTTACAGCACCAATGTGCAGGGGCTGACGCAGTCGCTGACGCAGATCCGCAGAAATCGCAACCATAGGAAATCTAGAGGCAGCAGGTATTGTCTCCAGGGCATTTTATCTTGAATCCTACCCAGCTCAGGACTACAGCCGCCCTACGAGCCAGTAGGTCATCATTTGACCCCGGCCCTTAACCGCCACATGGCCACGAGCCTCAAACCGAAACTTGCCTTTAAGTTTTTCATACAGTTCTGGCGTCACCTGAATGCGCTGGGCCTCTCCAGTGGCCTCCATGCGACTGGCAATATTAACGGTATCGCCCCAAAGATCGTAGGCAAACTTGCGTCGTCCAATCACCCCAGCAACGACTGAGCCCGTATTAATGCCCACCCGAATTTGAAACGTCTTGCCGTCAGGGCGCGGAAACCGCTCAATAGCGTCACAAATGTCGATGGCAAAGTGTGCGATCGATTCGGCATGGTCATCGCTGGCACTGGGCAGCCCGCCCGCCACCATATAGGCATCACCGATCGTCTTAATTTTCTCCAAGCGGTGAAACTCAGCCAGCTGGTCAAACATTGAAAACACCTCATTCAACAGCTTAACCAGCTGAGGTGGCGTCATTTGGCTAGAAGCTGCCGTAAAGTCAACCAGATCGGCAAATAGCACACTCACCTGATCAAGGCTTTCGGCAATGGTGCGAGCCCCGCCCTTGAGGCGCTGGGCAATGCGATGGGGCAAAATATTGACCAGTAGGCGATCGGCTTGCTGGCGCTGTTGCCGCAGCTCGGTTTCCATTTGCCGCCGCTCACTGATGTCATGAACAATACCTTCATAGTGCAAAAAGGTGCCGTTCTTATCCCATACTTTCCAAATATCTTCGCTGACCCAAAACGTGCCGCCATCTTTGCGGAATACCTCTGACTCAGCATCGGTAATTTTGTCAAAGCGATTGAGATAGACGACCAATTCATCCCGCCGTTTCGGTTCAAGATAAATCTGGTGGCTAATATCTGAGATGGTCGCCACCATTTCTTGGGGCGAGTCATAGCCATAAAGCCTAGCCATTGATGGATTAACGCTGAGCAGCTGCCCCGTTGACGAGGCTTTAAAGATGCCCACCGTTGCATTCTCGAAAATACTGCGGTAGTTCATCTCTGCCGCAATCATCGCCTGCTCCATTTGGGTGCGTTCTTGCACCTCTTGAAGCAGCAAAGCATTTTGCTGGCTAAGCAGCTGCCGCTGCTGGGCTAACCGCAGCTGATTTTGCACCCTGACCAACACCTCTTGGGCAGAAAAGGGCTTAGTTATATAGTCGGTGGCCCCCACTTGAAAAGCTTTGACGCGATCGAGGGAGTCCACCAAAGAGCTGAGCACAATCACCGGGATCTCGGCGGTGAGGGGGTTGGCCTTGAGCCGTTGGCACAAAGCATAACCATCCATGTCAGGCAGCACGAGATCTAGTAGCACCAATCCAGGACGATATGCTGAGATGACACCTAATGCCTGCGCAGCATTTTCAGCCACCTCAATACGATACCCCTGCTGACTTAGAAGCCGTTTCAGCAGGCGTAGGGTTTCAGCATCGTCATCGACGATGACTAAATCAATAGTAGGGGTGGCATCATCCACGGTGCAAAGGCAGAGAAGACCACATGATTGGTTTAAGCATAGGGGCATTAGACCAAAACAATGCACCGGATCTTAGCCGTTACTCTGAGAACCCACGTTAGGTTAACGTTGCTCTACCGAATTGTCTTGCTCAGCCGAGAGAGCAGCAAGCTAATCTGCGCGCCACTTAGTTTACCTGGAGGGTTTGGCCAAAGTTACGATAGCCGGTTACGGTTCCTTGACGGAAGGTGACTTCTCCACCATCAAACTGGAAAACTTCTTCACAGTTGCTGTCATTGCGGCTAATGGCAGTTGGCGTACGTCCTTCGACCCTGAGCACCTCAGAACGGCTAGACCCAACAGACCAATGCTGAGGTAATGTCTGGCCCTCAGGTAGAGGGGGCAGATTCAGAGAGAGCCTGAGATTTTTATCGACGTCAGCATAGCCAATCACCTGCCCCTCTTCAAACTGCACGGCACTAGTCCCAAAATAAAGCGTGGTATAACGGGTGGCGGTGTATTGCCCTTGGCGAGTAGGGGTGCCCTGAATTCGGATGACATCGGCCTCAGCCGAGCCCAGAGTCCAGGTGCCTTGGGCCGCTTGAGCCGAGACCACAACGGGCGTTTCACCAATAACCTTGAGGTTGCTATCAGTATTTTCGTATTGGCTGACGTAACCGTTATTGAGCTCTACCACGCTGTTGTCGTAGCGCAGGATTTGCTGACAGCTACTTTGAAACTGGGTGGTTTGGGAGGGCGGCCCCTGAACGGTCAGCACCAGGTCGCGGTCAGAGCCCAGCGTCCAGTAATTTGTGTCGGCAGGGGTACGGCTGGTGCGGGTATCCACATTGCTCTGGGCATATTGGCGGTTGCGCTCGTACTCAGCTACCTTCTCTTGGGCCAGGGCAGCGTTAGGGCTGGAATTGGGCACGAGCCGCATAGCATCGCTGGCCTGTTGCCAGAGAATAACAATGTCGGCCCAGTCTTCTCTAAATTCAGCGGTTTGAGTTAACTCGGCGGCAGCCATAGCCTGCTCAGACCCCTGGCGGAACGGATCTGCGCCCGTGGCTTCAGTAACTCGGGAGGGAGGCCATAGCCACGATCGCTCTTCTCCAGCGAGCATTAAGTACCCAACGGCCGCACTTAAACCAATCGACAACCCCAGTGCTCCCCAGGTCAGTCGTTCCCGCAGGGTTTGGCCAGGTCGTTTGAGGTGAAAGGTGTACAGTGTTTGAGGATTTTGACCATCTAGCTCAGGGTGGCTACGCTTCGTCATAATTAAAATTAACTAATGAGGAGTTTACAACTCCAAAGACAGTTTGCCGAGCAGGGGCCGAAGGTGGTATCGGTTTGGAGCGTCCATTAAAAAATAAAACTAACTGATATAGATGAAAAGTAGGAGAGTCGGGTGTTTAGGCCCTCACCTCAGCGCGGATCGCTAACCATGGGAATCAGCTAAGCAGATATTCATCTATTTGGCTGACTATAAATTACCCGCTAACCCTATCGTAGGCAAATAGCCTGTGATCTGCCCTGCTAATTTATTTTACGGAAGCTTTTTAAAGTTTCCGGGTGGGGTGGGCCTACTCGCCTCAACCAACCCGTTTTCTAATTGTTGTTGTTTTAAACGGATTTTATGGCTGCACCACCGTTGCACTGGGCGCTCCCCACAGCAGATCACTGTCCAGAGCCCTGGGCGAGGGCCGTGGCCCAGGTCGTCGGGGGGGGGAGCGGGCATCTGGCTCAAATACTGTGGCAGCGGCAGATCTGTAACCTCGATGCCCTTGAGGGTTGGCTGAACCCGGCAGTTTATGAGCCTAGGTCGGCCCATGCCTTTGGGCCGGATATGGCGATCGCAGTGGCCCGTCTTAACCAGGCTATTGCTGAGCGAGAAAAGGTCGCTATCTGGGGCGATTTTGATGCCGATGGCGTGACGGCTACCGCCGTGCTGTGGGATGGGCTGGGGCAGTTGATCCCCAAGGGCGATCGCCTCACCTATTTCATCCCCAACCGCCTCAGCGAATCCCACGGGCTGTCGCAGCGGGGCATTGATCAGCTGGCTCGGTGGGGCGCCACCCTGATGGTGACCTGTGACACGGGCAGCACCAATGGGGCTGAAATTGCCTACGCTAATCAGCTGGGTATTGAGGTGATTGTGACCGATCACCACACGCTGCCGGATAGGGAGATTGGCGCTCTTGCTCTGATTAATCCCAGGCGTTTATCCCCAGATCATCCCCTGGCCACGTTGTCGGGGGTAGCGGTGGCCTATAAGCTGCTGGAGGGCTGGTATGACTCGCTAGAATCACCGCCGCCTCGCCCCCTTGACCATGTGCTCGACCTGGTGGCTATCGGGCTGATTGCTGATTTAGTCGAGCTTAGAGGCGACTGTCGCTACCTCGCCCAGGTGGGAATAGCACGACTACAAACCCAGACTCAGCCAGCGCCCCCCTATCCCAGGCCGGGATTGACAGAACTGCTAGCGCTGTGTAAGCGCACGGGCGATCGCCCGACGGATATTTCCTTTGGCCTAGGGCCGCGCATTAACGCGGTCAGCCGCATTCATGGCGATGCCAGCTTTTGTGTAGAGCTATTGACTAGCCAAGATCGCGATCGCGCCAAAACCCTGGCCTATGAAGCCGAGCTGGCCAACACCCGCCGCCAGGCTCTCCAGCGGGATGTGTATAGCCAGGTCATGGCCCGGGTCGCCCAGGTAGACCTGGCTACGACCCGCTGTTTGGTGCTGGCCGATGAGCAGTGGCCCGCCGGTATTTTGGGCCTGGTGGCTGGGCAACTGGCCCAAGCCTTAGGGATACCCACCATTTTGCTCCGCATCGATCCGCCGCCTGAGGATGGCAGGCCGCGACTGGCGCGGGGGTCGGCCCGATCGGTTCAGGGGCTCGATCTCTACCAGCTGTTTCAGACCCAGGCCAGTTTACTCACCGGGTTTGGCGGCCATCCCCTGGCGGCGGGGCTGACTCTGCCTGTCGAGCATGTGGAGATGCTGGCGGCGGCGTTAAACCGCGTGGTGCGTGAGCAGCTTGGCGGAGATAGCGCCCCTCAGGCCCTGCTTAAGATCGATCTGGCGGTAACGGTGAGCGATCTAGGCCAGCCTCTATTTCGCCAACTCAAAGGGCTAGAACCCTGCGGTATGGGCAACCCAGTGCCAAAGCTGCTGATTCGCCAGGCCTGGTTTCAGAATGTGTCGCACAGAAAATTGCGCGATCGCAACAACCAGACCGTCGGCTATATCAAAACTGAGTTTGAGCTGTGGGATGACGATGCTCAGGCGGGCTTTGCGGGCGAGTGGTGGGGCCACTACCGCGATGAACTACCCCAGGGGCGTTGTGATGTGGTGGCAGAGCTCGATTTCAACCGTCACAATGGCTATCACATCAAGCTAGTGGATGTCCGGCCAAGCGCCGTCGCGGCCCCAGCCCCAGGTCCATCGCACCCTATTCTTGACTGGCGGCAGACCATGCCCGGCGACCAAGGGGCCGTGCTGATAGTCGATCAGGTGCCTAGCCACTGGAGCGACTGGCAAGCCTGGCAGCGGCAGGCCGCCCAGAGTGGGTTGCCGCTGGCCCTCACCTACTCACCCGAGGTAGACCGGCTAACGCCCTCGGCGGTGTGGCAAGAGCTGGTGGGCATTGCCAAGTATCTGGCCCGAACCGGGATTGAAGTAACGCGATCGCAGCTGATAGAGAGGCTGCACCTGTCTCCCACCAGCCTCTCCCTCGGGTTGGCGGCCTTAGCCACGGTTGGGTTCGACATCGCCACCCAAGATGCCGCCGTGCTTACCCTGAAAACCCACCCCGAGACCGATGCGCCCGAGTTTCTGGCCGTGCGGCGCTTTCTAGACGCCGTGCAAGAAGAGCAATTTCGTCGGCGATATTTTGCCCAGGTACCCGTATCAGCCCTTTCCTGCTAGGGTGGGCACGGCCCCCATCCCCCGCTGCTATGACCGCCGACTGGTTCTACCCGTTGCCACCGCTGCTCGAAGGCACATTACTGAAGCGCTACAAGCGGTTTTTTGCCGACATTGCGTTGACAACCGGCGAGGTCATTACCGCCCATTGTCCCAACACAGGGCCCATGACCGGGGTATGCCACATTGGCGGGCGAGTGCTGGTTTCCCAAAGCACTGACCCAAAGCGCAAGCTCGCCTACACCTGGGAACTAGCCGAGGTGCACGACACGATGCCTACCTGGGTAGGCGCTAACACCGCAATGCCCAACCGGGTGGTAAAGTCACTCCTCGAAGCAAAACAAATTCCAGAGCTGGGCGACTACAACACCATTCGCCCTGAGGTGCGCTATGGCGGCGACGGCAAGAGCCGCATCGACTTTGTGGTAGATAGCAAGAGCACACCCTCCACTTACATTGAGGTGAAAAATACCACCTGGGCCAAGGGCACCCTGGCCCTGTTCCCCGATACGGTCACCACCCGGGGCCAAAAACACCTCAAAGAGCTGACGGCGCTGATTCCAGATGCCCAGGCCGTGATGCTGTACTTTATCAACCGGGGTGATTGCACCGAGTTTGCGCCGGGGGATCAGGCCGACCCCACCTACGGCACCCTGCTGCGGGAAGCCATGGCCAAGGGAGTGCGGGTTTTACCCTGTCGCTTTGAGGTGACACCCACCGGTATCCGATATTTGGGGCTGGCCAACCTGGCCTTTAGCTGAGCCTAACGGGCCGAGTAGGTGAGCGATCGCCAGGCAAAATGAGGTAACGCCAACATTCGCCGCCAGCGCCAGGGCTCCTTGTAGAGCCGATAGAGCCACTCTAGATGGTTGTCACACATCCACTCAGGAGCGCGAGTTTTGACCCCGGCCCAAATATCAAAGCTGCCGCCGACGCCAATCCAAATGCTGTTGGGACAGAGGTAACGGTGGTCGCGAATCCATAGCTCTTGGCGAGGCACCCCCATGCCCACCAAAATGACGCTGGGCTGCAGTTGCTCAAGCTGATGCAAAAACTCGGGCTGGTCGTTTGGGCCCAAATAGCCATGCTGAGTGCCTAATACCTTTAGCCCCGCTACCTGATGCTGCCAATACAGCGCAGCGCGGTGGGCCACGCCAGGAACACCGCCATACATAAAGACCGTTTCTTGGCTAGAGAGATAATTGAGGACTGCGGCAGCCAGCTCAATGCCAGGAGCCCGCTGAATGTGTTGCCCCTTCGTCCGAAAGTACAGCACCACCCCAGCCCCGTCGGGGATCACCAACTCGGCGTTGAGAATGACCTGGCGCAGGGCCGGATTTTGGTCGGCCTGCATCGCCATTTCGGCATTGAGGGTGACCACGTGAGCGCCGTGCCCCTGGTGATATTGGTCGATTAGCCAGCCAGCATAGTCGGCCCGCCAATGCACCGGCAATCCCATGACGTTGAGGTCATCCGGGGTATTTGAACGATTTGCCAACACTACACGACCCTCCCCAAACCTGGCTATTTACTCTAACGCACCGAACTCTAACGCACGGAGTAGCTGCCCCGAGATGCTTGGCTTAAGCAATCTCAATCAAACGCTTTAGACGCGCCTTAACCATAGAGACCATACCTCGAAATTGCGTAAATGTGTTGCATTTCTCTATCTGGCAGGGCAAGGCCTTAATTTAGCTGGCTAAAGCCTCTAATGCCAGGCGGGCGCGGGCTTGTACAGCAGCGGTATCGTCGTTCCAGCAAACTCGTTCTAGACAGTTAAGGAGCGGCGACATTTGGCAGTTGGGCTCCACCCAAGCGATCGCCAAACCCTGTAGCCCAGCTACCGCAGCGTAGCGCACGACCCATTCTGGGTCGGAGATAGCCGCCTCGGTCAAGACCTGAAGCACGTTCTCCTGGAGTATAGCCCTCTGGTCTGGAGCCAGCAGTGACCAGTTGATGTTGCCCAGGCCTCGGGCAGCAGCCCGACGCACGCTGAGGGCGAAGTCTCCTTTAGCGGTATCGAGCAATACCGATAACGCTCGGGGATCGCCAATCAGCGCCAGAGCCCGAATAGCCCAGGCCCGGGCACCATAGTTGTAGCCGTCGAGTTGTTCGAGCAAGGCTGGCACCGCAGCATCGCCTAGGGCCGCCAAACCATTGACTGCAGCTACTGACGCACCGGGGTTGTTGTAGCCCAGCACGGTAATTAGAGTAGGAATAGCGGCAGCATCTTGAGCAGCGGCCAGTTGATTGACGGCCACCACCATGGCACCTTTAGAATCAGCGGTGTCGATCGCTCGAATTAGCTCTGCTATTGTCGCACCCACGCCTGAACCGGCTCCAATCATGATCATGGCAAGAAGTTTTCTGCCCTGCCGCTGGTTAACCTCTGCCTGGTTGCAGCTCATCTAGTTCTATAGCAGCTCATCCATCAAACCTAAAACCTGGCGGGCTTCGGCAGTTAAGCCTGCGGTTGGGAACCCAGACTGCTGCAAGTGCGTTTCTAACACACCCTGGAGCGCAATTAGCTTAAGGCTGTTTTCGGCTAGGGTGGCGGCGATCGCGCCAGCGGCGGGCAAATACCCGATCGCGCCTAGATCCATCATCGCCGATCGTCGCAGTTGCAGGTTCGGCTCTTGTAGCCGATCGACTAGGCGATCGCAATAGGCCGCATCGCCAGTCAGCTGATAGAGCGCCCGGGCGGCAGCATTTTGCACCTGAGCCACCTCATGGGCTAGAAAAGGTGCAATATCGCTGACCGCATCGCGCGCAGCCAGATTACCCAGGGCCTCTAACACAGCATTGTAAGGCTGCACCAGGTGGGGCTTGCCGGGAACAGCCACAGCCGCAGCCACCCCCCCGGCCAGCAGCGATCGCAGGGCCGCAATCGCCCGCTCATCCCCCAGGGCCCCTAGCGCCTGAGCTGCCGACTCGCGCACGTAGTAGTCATCGCAGTCAAGACAGCGAACAAGGGCTGGCACAACCGTGCGATCGCCGAGTTTCCCCAGCGCTCGCGCCGCATTGCGCCGCAGCGGATACCCGCCATCGGGGGCGCGATCGTTTTCATCTTCCAGGGCGGCCACTAGCGCCTGAAGGGCCTCAGACTCGCTCACACGAAAACGGCCCAACCACCAAGCGGCATAGTAGCGCAGGCCCCCATCAGCAGTTTGGCACAGGTTGGCAATAGCCTGATCCACCGTTAGAGATTCGCCCTCGGCGTTGACCAACTGCTGGGGATCCGGTTCCATATCTCCTGCGTCTCCAGCCTGATTAAACAGCCTAGTCGGCAGAGAGGGGTTGAATGCTGACGATCTTGCCGCCCATGCGAACAATACGCTGCATTTCTTCGTTCATGCGGCTGTAGGGCACCTTAACAAAGGTGCTGCCGCTCTGGCGAATAGGATAGTTATTTTTATCGGTGGCGTCGTTTTGGCGCAGCCCCTCCACTTCGTAGAGGAAGACACGATTGCCAGCAGGGGAATTAGTCTGACTGCCAAAGGCATTTTGAGCGAGCATAGGAAACTACTCCTGGTCGTTGCGAGATCTCGGATACGGTGTTGTTCAGGCGGGGGCATCCTTAGGAATACCCCACCTAAGCTCGGATTTACATGCTGGCGGGCGTAACGCTAGTTACCTTGCCACCCATAGCGTTGATTTGCTGTAGCTTGGCCGACAGCTTTTCGTAGGGCACCAGATAGGAGGTATTGATGCGCCGCACTTTGGGGTAACGGGGCAGGTTAGCGCCCATGACCTCAATGCGGTAGACTCGACTGTCGCTGCCGTAGGGGGTAGACCCACCCAGGGCCTGACTGGGGGTGGCCAGCTTGTTGGCTTGAGACGACCAGCCCGCAGCAGCACTGGTGGGGCTAATGATCGACGATGAAGTGTTACGACCCAGCTCGCCCGCCAGGCGAGACTTCTTGCCCCCCGCTTGGGCGGTATCGCTGGTGGCGTACCCTCGATACATCTGGAACATGCGGGTAAAGCCCACCGAACGCTGCCCAGCCTGGTAAACAAAGCTGCGGTAGTAGGGCACCACATTGTCGCCAAAATTGGCCTGATACTCTTCGCTGTCAATGAACGAATCGACGTCAACGTCGTAGCCCTGGGTTTCGTAGCGATCGAGGTGCTCAACCACTTCAGATTCATCGTAGACGGCGCGGCCCAGCAGATGCTTGGTGTGCAGCTCAATCACGCGGGTTTGGAAGTTGCCGTAGAAAAACTTCTCTTTGTACAGCTCAGACTTGGCCACGGCGCGCACAAAATCGCGCACGCTGATGTAACCATTTTTAAGCAGCGACTCAGCACCGGTTAGGCGCTCAGACTTCATCAGGTAGTCGTTGCCTAGCAGCTGGCGATATACAGCCCGAATTACCACCTCGGCATCATCGGGGGTCCAATTTGCCCGTAGCTCTACGGGTAAGGTTTCATCGTATGCAGCGGTTCCCAACCGGGATGCTGCCGTTGTAATAGGCACAGGATTATTCTCCTTATCAACACAAGCGAGATCAACACAAGTGAGGGTTGAGCTAATCAACACATCAGAATAAAAACTGGCGCAGTACCCAAGGCCAGACTCACCTAGGGTAGAGCCACCCACAGCCTAAGCTCTAGGTGACCCTACCCCGGTGAGATAACCATTGCGGCCTCAACTGAGAGACCAAGCACTCCGCCAGAGAGGGTATTAAAACCGCTACCTAAACCAGGTCGACGTTAGTCACTCGGCCGCCGGTGCGGTTAATTTGCTGAAGCTTTCGAGACAGCTGCTCGTAGGGCACCAAAAACTCAGTGCAGGTGCGGCGCACCTGAGGGCTACCTGCTACGGTAGCCTGGTTAACCCGTACCCGATAGAGCTTCTCGCGATCGCCACCAGACACCCCCACGATGGCGGCTCCGGTAGCCCCGCTACCCACGGGCGACGAAGAGTTTTTAGCAATTTCAGACACTAGCCTGGCTCGCATGCCACTACTCTGGGCGCGATCGCTGGTGCCGTAGCCTCGATAAAGCTGAAAGAAGCGGGAAAACCCGACCGTCTTTTGGCTCCGCTGGGTTAGGTGACCACAGTAGCTGGGGACAACGTTGTCCCCAAACTTGTCGCGGTACTCTTCGGAATCAATATAGGAGTTGATTTCCGCTGCGTAGCCGTCGGTGTTGTAAAGGTCGGTGTGAAAAGCGATTTCGTCCTGGCCGTAGGGCGCCCGACCCAGCAGGTGCTTATAGTTCAGCTCGATAAAGCGATTCTGTGGCCCGCTCAGGAAAAACTTATCCCGATAGAGGTCTGACAGGGCCAAGGCCCGCACAAAATCTCGAACTGAAATCTCTCCCTGCCGAAGCAAAGACTCGGCGCTGGTATTACGCTCGCTAGCCATAATGTACTGATTGCCAAAGACCTGACGGTAAGCAGCGCGAATCACTGCCTCCACATCGTCTTCGACCCAGTTGGGCCGTAGCTCTACCTGCATCGACTCGTCGTAGGGCGAAACGCCAAGGCGTCCCGCTGCAGTGGTGACTGCCATGGTTGCCTCCTTGGGCGTGTATAGATACAACAATGCCCGGAGCAGCAAACAATCGCTAACAATCAGCTAACAACTGTCTGCCCCTCCGGGCAAATGGCCAACTTAGCTTAGAGCGTTGATGGCGTAATCGACGTAGGAGTTAGCTTCGGTAGCTGCATCACCAGACAGACCATGGTTAGCTTTGATGTACTTCAGAGCTTCCACGTACCAGCTAGGAGACAGTTCGAAGGTGCTGTTGATTTCGTCTAGACCAGCAACCAGGTACTCATCCATGGGGCCAGTGCCACCAGCGACGCAGCAGTAGGTTACCATCCGCAGGTAGTAGCCGATGTCACGGGCGCACTTGGCCTTACCACGCTCGTCGGAAGCGTAGTTAGCCCCCTGCATTTGGGTGGTATAGGGGAACTTGTTGTAAACGGCTTGAGCAGCACCACTGACCAGAGAGTCAGCCTTGTTGGTCAAAGCCTTAGCAGCTTCTAGACCAGCGGTAGCTTGACGTAGACGACCAAAAGCAACCTGTAGCTCAGAAGCGCTCAGAAAGCGGCCTTGAGAATCAGCTGCTGCAACAGCCTCAGTTAATGGGGTTTTCATAGTCTTAAGGTTCTCCTTGAATTGTCTTCACAGCAAATGAACGAGTAGTTGAGAGTCAAGCCAGATTGGCCCAACTCAAGCAAGGTTCAATTTAGGATGAACCTAAGCAACGGCTGCAGCAGCCAGGTCGAAGTAGCTGCCGATTTCAGAATAGAGGGAGCTGCAATCGCCCTGGGTGATACCAGCGGTATCAGAAACGATGCCAATAGCAGAAGCCTTCATTTTCTCAACGCCAGCGGCTACGGAAGCGCCGGGAGTGCCCAGGGCAACGTAGGTCTCACGCAGGCCATTCAGGCAGCGATCGTTGAGAACGCTAGCATCACCGGTGAAGGTTGCATAGGTCACATAGCGCAGGATGATTTCCATGTCGCGGAGGCAAGCAGCCATCCGACGGTTGGTGTAAGCATTGCCGCCAGGAGCAATCAGCTGAGGCTGCTCAGCGAACAGGGCGCGAGCGGCGTCAGATACGATCTTAGAAGCGCTGCCAGTCATGCGGTTAACGGCATCGATCCGCTTGAGGCCGTCAGCAGTAACACGACCCAGAGCATCTAGCTGATCGCCAGACAAAAAGTCGCCGCGTGCGTCGGCCTGAGAAACAACCTTGGTGTATGCGTCAAACATCGACTCAAATCTCCTAATTTTTGTCGCTGAGTTAGCTTGAAAATGGCCAAAAGACCGAGTTAATCATTAGTTCAGCCGGAGCTGTCTAACTAATCTATAGGAAGGATCTTAAGGATCAGCGGGGTCCGTCTTCTCATCTAATTTACACTTCTTCAAGGTTGTTCAAGCTTCTACACAGTCAGCTCACCACACGCTTTTAAGAAGGCTCATCAGAAGGAGGAATGCCATCTCTACAGGGGAGTTAAGACATTCCTTGAAACCGTTGCCTGAATTGGCTTTCGCTAATTCAATTAACCCTCCAGACATGTTTATACACCGCTGGTGTGTCTTTATCTTTTACAAGTTATTAAGGAAAAGCTACGTTCACTGCAGGAGCAAAGCGAAAGAATTTGCTGGTGGTGGTCACTGTAGAGCTTTTAGCCTCAGCCTGGCTTCTCTCAGGCAACGTAATATTACGCAATATTGGGTCGTGGTTTTGGGCCGTCACAGCAGGCTATCGGGCGTTTTTAGCCTAGGAGTCAAACCCTAGCGATCGGGACTCAACCCTAGCTAAACTCATGCATTGACTCCTACACAGCGGTATGATCCAGAATGGCCGTCTGCTGTTGTCGGTCGCCATAGTTACAGTTGCAATTCTGAGAAGTCTAATAAAAAGAGACCTGCCCCATGGACGTAATGGATTTTTTTCGCCTCAGCGCGGGCGAGTGGAACTCTCAACGCACCACCCACCACCTTCCCTTTCGCCGGGCTGAATTAGGCGGCTCAACGATTAAAGTAGAGGCCCTAGCGGCAGGGCATGCCCGCGTGGTGGAAATTTGCCAACTACACGAGGTAGACCCGGCGCTAGCGGTTGGCGGTGCCTTTGTCACCTGGGAGGGGGCCATGGCTTGGGATAAAGATGACGAAAACCACGCTGGCAGCACCGTATTTGCCCTGGTGCCTGACAGTGACAACCCCAGCCATGGCCAGCTACTGCGCGAGCGCGGCTATGCCGAGATTGTTCCTGTCATTGGACGCTATGAAGTGGACGGTGACGAGGGGCTGCTACTCATTACTGAGTACGAAACCATGAGTTCTATAGAGCGTTTCTGGTTTGCCAACCCCAATCTGCGACTGCGCACTAGCGTCGTCAAACGCTTTGGTGGGTTTAGCACAGCGTCGTTTTGTGCCGAGTCCCGCTTATCTGAGCCTGAGATTGCTCCAGAGGGAGGTCACACCGAAGCACTCCTGCCGCTGTCAGCCTTCGGCTGGTAGACCGTCAGGCACTGAGCGATTGACGCTGCGGCTAGGGCCCTAGTCTACTCAACCCTCTCTTGCCCCCTGCGGGAGAAGGCTATTTTGTTCAGCAAGTTTAACGGTGGCAAAGGTCGTCGCCCGAGGAGACCAGATGCCCTTTTGACAATGTAGATGCGTTGTAGATGCGTTTGGCCGGCTTAGGGATGTTACGCCAGCCCAGGAGAAAGGCTGAAATATCAGGAGTAGTTATCCGCTAATTCAGGATTTTAATCCTCGCATTTAATTTCTTTAAGAAAAGAATTAAATGCCCCTGGCGAAAATTTTTAAGAAATATAACTGTTTGTTACTGTACCTGTCGAAACAAGAATCTCCGTTCCTCTGTTCTTCTAGTCTAGGCCTTAGCTGTTTTTGGTTCCATGGCAATAAAAGCCAGGCATAGCTAGGAGTCTATGGATAACAGCAAAGGTCTTCAATTCACTATGGCCTTGATTCCTACAAATTATCAAATATCTTTTTAGCTTTCACTTGGAGGAAAGTAGTTGTGACTTTGCCGCTATTAACCTATGGGCCCAGTAGCCAAAATCAGCGTGTGGCAGGCTATGAAGTGCCAGGAGATGAGCAATCAGGGATTTTTAGTCTCGATCTAGGTTGCTCCCAGGCAGATATGGACGCGCTCATTTTAGCGGCCTATCGTCAGGTGTTTCATGAGCAACAAATGCTGAAGAGTAATCGCCAGGTATTGCTGGAGTCACAACTGCGGGGTGGGTTGATTTCGGTCAAGGATTTTGTCCGAGGGCTGGCGACATCCAATGCATTTCGCACCTGGAATTATGAGGTTAATAATAACTATCGGTTTGTAGAACTCTGTGTGCAGCGACTGCTAGGTCGCAATGTTTACGACGATAAAGAGACTCTCACCTGGTCGATTGTGCTGGCCACAAAGGGATTAGAAGGACTAGTCGATGCCCTGATGGGCAGTAAAGAGTATGTTGCCAATTTTGGCGATCGCACGGTGCCCTACCAGCGACGACGGGTGCTACCCCAGCGATCGCAGGGTGACCTGCCCTTTGAGCGCATGCCTCGCTACACCCACGACCACCTGACCACGCTAGAGTCCCTGGGTTACGACTTTTCTGCCGATCGCCGTTTAGCCCAGGGCGACTGGATGGAAACGCCAGATGGAGTTCGTAAGGCGGCAGGGGCAGTGACTGCCGGGCTGGCGATTTTCTTGAGTTTGGTGGCGATCGCCGTGGTGCTGTCGTGGTTTGGCTGGCTCAGCATCTAAAGGTTTGTCTGCGCCTGTAACTAGCCCCTCGAGACATCGAGGGGCTTTTTTTCTGACCATTAGGCCAGATCAGCGGCGAGGGGCTTTTGTAGCGCACGGTGAACCGTCGATGAGGGGGTGGGCACAGGCCCGATTGCGGCCGATCGCAGATAACTGACTCTGGCGAGGCTACTATACTAATTTGACCGTTCTACATCTAGGCGCAGGCTAACCATCTTCCCGACCGCTCCACCTATTCATCTATTCTCCCCGACCCATGACCCCTGAACTCACCCGCTTCGGCGAGGAAATGTCTCACCTCACCGGTGTGCGCGCCATTATGAAAGACATTATCGAGACGCTGCAGGCGGGGCAGGGGCAGCTGTTGATTAACCTCAGTGCCGGTAACCCGGTGATTTTGCCTGAGATCGAGCAGCTCTGGCGCGACTGCACCCAAGCGCTCCTGGCCAGCGCCGAGTATGGCCAGGTGGTATGCCGCTACGGCACTAGCCAGGGCTATGAGCCGCTAATTGCGGCGATTAAAGACGACTTTAACCAGCGCTATGGCCTGGCCCTGAGCGATCGCAATATTCTGATTACCCCCGGCAGTCAGGCGCTCTACTTTTTGGCGGCCAATGCCTTTGGCGGCTACCACGCCACTGGCCGCATGAAAGACATCGTGCTGCCCCTCAGCCCCGACTACACGGGCTATGGCGGCATTTCGCTGGTGCCTGAGGCGGTGCGGGCCTACCGCCCCACCATTATTCAGGATGAGGCCTCGCATCGATTCCGCTATCGACCTGACTTTAGCCAGTTGGCGATCGATGAAAATACCGGGTTTGTGTTGTTTTCGCGGCCCTGCAACCCCACGGGCAATGTCTTAAGCAACGCAGATGTTGAGCACATCGCCAATCTGGCCGCGGCCCACAACGTGCCGGTGCTGGTCGATTCGGCCTATGCGCCCCCCTACCCGGCCCTCAACTTCACCGCTATGGAGCCGGTTTTTGGGGAAAATATTCTCCACTGTATGAGCCTGTCTAAGGCGGGGTTACCCGGCGAGCGGTTGGGGGTGGCCATTGGCGATCCGGCCATTATTCAGGTGCTGGAATGTTTTCAGACCAACTTTTGCATTCATTCATCGCGCTACGGCCAGGCGATCGCGGCCCGAGCGATCGCCTCTGGAGCGTTGGCCCAGCTGTCTGAGCAGGTGATTCGCCCCTATTACCAAGACAAGTTTGCGGTACTCGCAGCTGCCCTTGACCAGGCTCTGCCCCAGGACTTGCCCTGGTATTTGCACAATGGCGAGGGCGCCATTTTTGCCTGGTTGTGGTTTGACCAACTGCCCATTACCGACCAAGAGCTTTATCAGCGGCTCAAACAGCGGGGGGTGATTGTCGTCCCTGGGCATCCTTTCTTCCCAGGCCTGCGCGACAACTGGCCCCACACTCGCCAGTGTCTGCGGCTGAGCCTGACCGCCAGCCGAGCCGAGCTAGCCGAGGCGGCGACCCGTCTCGGGGCGCTGGTCACCGAGGTGTATCGGGCCCCGCCGAGTCAATCTGGGGCCACCCCATCGATGGCGGTACCGGCCCGATGACTCCTTCCCCAAAGCATGCTGATTTGTCCACGGGAGATGGCTGGGTTGAGATTGGCCGCATTGTGGCTCCCCAGGGAATCAAAGGCGAGGTACGCGTGTACCCCAGCAGCGACTTTCCAGAGCGGTTCTTAGCACCGGGCGATCGCTGGCTGCAGCGCCCCCGCAGCCAAACACCAGAGCTAGTAGAGCTGGTGCGCGGACGCCACATCGATGGCAAGGGTTTGTACGTCCTGCAGATCGCCGGGGTTGAGAGCCGCGACCAGGCCGAGGCCCTGCGAGATGCGGTGCTGCTGGTACCCGAGGGCGATCGCCCCAGTCTAGACGACGACGAGTTTTACGTCGCCGACCTCATGGGGCTGCGGGTGATTGTGCAGGCCACCGGAGCTGAAATTGGCACCGTTACCGATTTGTTTGCGGCGGGCAACGATCTCTTAGAAGTTACTTACTATTCTCCCAAGGCAGAGAAATCAGAGCCTGCCAAGACTCGCACCGTGCTAGTGCCTTTTGTACCTGCCATCGTGCCCGTGGTGAATTTGGCCGAAGGGTATCTTGAAATTGACCCCCCTGCCGGGCTGTTGCCCCCTGAGCCTTTATGACTTTCTTATCTTTAAATTTTATTGTTAGCCCAACGACCATAAATGGAACGACCAATTTGCCCCGGCCCTCGCTTGAGAGCTGGGGTTTGCTTATGGAGCCAGACAGCTGGCCCAGGCGGTCTTCTAATGTCGAGGCCATCGATGCTAGCCCAAAGCTAGGGGGCTGGGTGAGACCAACGATGCCTGGCAAAGCATTTTTCACTGCCTAGCATGATTGGCGGTTAGGTGCCGCCCTCCATTTGGCCTGGCCGCTGTAGCGTCCAAAACGACGGAGCCTGGTCGGCAAACGGGCCTGTTTTTAGAACGTCAAAGCCGTGGCGCTGGTAAAAGCGCACCGCGCCTGGGGTGGAAGTCTCGACGTAGCAGGGTTGGCCGCTGCGATCGCTACCCCCTAGCCCTGGCTGCATGAGCTGGTGGCCGATGCCCTGGCGCTGGTAACAGGGGCTAACGGCCAAGAGCATCAGGTACCAGTGGGGTTGGGGCATCGCCTGATGGTGGTAGTAGTCGAGGGCCAGCGCCGACTGCCAGCGAGGCAGATACTGCCAGGGTAAGCGAAAGGGCAACTCGTACAGCCCGACCCGCAGCATCTCTAGCAGCCCTACTGACTGCCCCGGCGGCATCCAGATAGCCAAGCCTTTAAGGCCCTGGGGGTCTGGCTCTACACAACAGTAGGTATGCTCGGCACCGCACAGCAGCAGTAGGCGGAATAGGTAGGCCATTACCCCTGGACGATGGGGGACATCGGTAGGCACCAGGTAGTTAAATAGGGGGTCATCGGCAAAAGCGGCA
Source organism: Nodosilinea sp. LEGE 07088 (assembly GCF_015207395.1). Classification (GTDB taxonomy): domain Bacteria; phylum Cyanobacteriota; class Cyanobacteriia; order Phormidesmidales; family Phormidesmidaceae; genus Nodosilinea. Next base: position 42,951 of record NZ_JADEWX010000003.1, on the reverse strand, counting down.
CCCAGTAGCTCAGTGGCAGCATCGAATTGGGTCGGTTGTAGGGCGGTTAAGGCTAAGGTTTCCATGGGGTTTACCAGATTAGATCATTGAGAAACGCGGTCAATTTAACGCCGTCAATTTTGACCAAGGTGGCCATCCACCGAATGGCGGCCCGATCGCGCTCTACGCCGCACTGCACCAGTAGTTGCCAGCCGGCCCTGGTCAAAACCAGCCAGGGGTAGAGCTGGCGACGACCATAGCGCCACCAGACCAGGAATTTCATAGTCATCGAGCCTCTCCCTTAGGCCTCTCCAGGTAGGCGGTCAGCAGGTCAGCTAAGAGCTCTGCCTGCTGCCGGTACGACACCATGGCCGGGTTTACCATGCGTTCCGCAATCAGCCCGTCAATCAGACAGAGAATATGGGTGGCAACCAGAGGATTCTCTAGCTGGAGGACGGCCATGATTTCGTCGCGCGATCGCTCACTCACCCGCTGCACGGCCTCATTCACCCGCGACTGCCCGACACCGGCCTGCTGGTAAAAATCCATCATCAGCAACGTCTGCTTGATGAAGTAATCTTCGTTAGCTTCTAGAAAATCCCCTAATGCCAGAATCCGCTCTCTCAGGGTGCTTAGCCCTTCGATTTTGGCGGTGGCGCGCAGCAAATCCTGCTCGGTCAGCTCTTCGATCAGCTGCATAAATAGATCTTCTTTGCTGGGGAAGTAGTAGTACAGCGTGCCGGTCGACACCCCCAGCGCCTTGGCAATCTGCCGGGTGGTGAGGCTGGCGTAGCCGTGGTCAGCAAATAGGTCAAAACACTGGCTTAACAGTGTTCGGCGGTATTGGTCATGATCGACAATCTTGGGCATTCTTTTTTAACCGAACGCTCGTTATATTTAACGTAGCATAAATTTTTTGCCCGTCAACTCGGCCTCGGCCGATCGGCTAACTAGGACTCGAAGACAGATGCAAGAATTTCTCTAGGGCAGTGACCATGGCCGGGGGCCAGCGGCGCACGGTACTGACCCAGTCCAGGTCTTTGTAGCGGCGATCGAGACCCATCACGGCGACCCAGTTGCTCTCGGCTTCACCCAGGGCTCCCTGGCTCCAGAGGGCGGCGGTGAGGGCGGCGCGGGCATCGGCGAAGTTGGGGTAGCGGCGAGTCAGGTTACGAAACTGGCGAATGGCTTCATCGGCGTGACCCAACTGATACTCGGCCAGGGCCGTGTTGACGCGGGCAAAAGCAAACTTAGGGTCCAGATCAGCGGCTTTTTGGTAGTCCACCAGGGCCGCTTCCCAATTGCCCTGGCCAGCCTTAGCATTGCCCCGGTTGTTGTAGGCGGCGGCATCGTCGGGGTTGAGGGCTAGCACCTGGCTGTAGTCGGCGATCGCATCGTCCCAGCGCCCCAGGCCTTCTAAGGCGGCCCCTCGGTTGAGGTAGGGGTCAGGCTGCTCGGGGGCCAGCGCTACCGCCTGGTCATAGTCGTCTAGCGCTTCAGTCAGCTTATTTTGGCTCACCCGCACATTGCCCCGGTTGCTCCACACAGCGGCTTCGTTGGGCAGGTAGTCGATCAGCTCGCTCCAGTAGGTTTCAGCTTCGGCAAACTGGCCCCGCTGGGAGGCAGTAAAGGCCTTTTGGCGCAGCTCGGCGATTGCCTGCACGGTCTCTGGTGAAAGCTCGGCGGCCTCGGGCTGGCTCCAGGCCAGATCACCCCAGCCCACGAGACAGATCAGGCAGAGCAAAATGACAAAAACCGATTTAGCCAGTCCTCGCATCCGAGCCGAAAACTGGGGGGGCAAAGGCCAGAATTGCTGGTACCAAAACTCCATAGCGAGCCTACATAGTTAAGTCTTCACGTGAGCATCCATGCCTTAGCGGTTTTCGTTGTCAGCCTCGCTGGCAAACGTCACCGTAGAGGGCTTGGCACCCCCTCTACACCATAGGCCACCCTCTGCCTAACAGTCAGCTCATCGCCCAGAGTCAGCCTTAGCTAAACCCAATATCAGTGCTGTGTCCGGCGTGGGCCAGGGCGAGCTGGTGGTATTTCTGGGCGTGCTCCAGCAGTTCGAGGGCCTGCTGGTTAGAGACCTCGCGCACTACTTTGCCGGGTACGCCCATCACCAGCGATCGCGGCGGCACCTCCTTGGTCACCACCGCACCCGCGCCGATAATACTGCCGCTGCCGACCCGTACCCCGTTTAGCACGATGGCGCCAATGCCCACCAGACTGCCCCGCCCAATGTAGGCCCCGTGGATGACAGCCCGATGGCCCACCGTGACACAATCTTCGAGGATAGTAGGCTGGCCAGGGTCACCGTGGAGAATCGCCCCATCCTGTACATTGCTATAGGCTCCGACTTCAATGCGTTCGACATCGCCACGCAGCACGGCCCCATGCCAGATGCTGCAGCCCTGGTGGAGCGTCACCATGCCCAGCACAGTGGCATTAGGGGCGACAAATGTCGCCTGGGAAAGGTCAGGGCGAGGCCAAACAGGGCTAAGGGAGCCATTCATAGCGGGTAAAGTTCTCAAAAAAGTGGCCAGATTCAAACAATGGGATGTTGCGACTACACAGCCAGCCGAGTCCCCACAGGTATAATACGGCTAGCGCTCATGCCGACTGAGGACACAACTGGTTTCAGCCCAATGGTTAACTCCGCTTTGCAGTACCCCATCTATGGCCCAGAAATCCAGTGTCCTCACTGTCGGCAGACAATTCCAGCGCTGACGCTGACCGACACCTACCTCTGCACGCGCCACGGGGCCTTTGAAGCCGACCCCGACTCCAAAGAGTTGGTGCATTTGCAGTCAGGGCGGCACTGGCGGCAGTGGGAGGGTGACTGGTATCGCCAGCACACTCACCCCGACGGCATTCGCTTTGAGATTCACGAGGCCCTCGATCGGCTCTATACTCAAGGCTACCGGGCCACGCGGGTGATTATTGCCCAGCGCTATCAAGATCTGGTCAACGCCTATCTAGAGCGCAATAATCCCTGGCGCGGCCAAGCCGAGACCTCCACTGCCCCCAAGCTCTATGGCCTGCCGGTGGAGTTTAGCCCTCCCGCTGACGAAGATCCCCGCTGGGCCGTGATTAACTTTAGCCTTGAGAAAGAGCCCGGTGTGCCGGTGCGCTATCCTTATTTTCGCCTCTTCGATTAGTAGCTCGCCCGATGCTTCACCACGCATCAATTCGTACCCAAGATATTCACCGCGCGATCGCGTTTTATGAAGTCCTGGGGTTTACCGTCCACGAACGCTTTACCGCTGGCATTACCCTAGCCTGCTGGATGGAGGGGCTGGGGGGGCGCATTGAGCTGATCCAGGTGCCCGAACCTCGACCCGCCGCCGATGCCTTTGGCGATGAGCACTACACTGGCTACTACCACCTCTCTTTTGACCTGACAACAGAGACCGCTAGCCTGCCCGCATGGCTAGATGACCTGCGCCAGCAATTTGTCACCGATTCTGACCGGGGCAGTCATTTAAAGGTTTTGCTGGAGCCGACGCAGCAGATCATTGGCGATCGCGTCTACGAGGTGGCGTTTTTGGCCGATGCCGATGGGCTACCCCTAGAGTTTATTCGGGTGCTGGGCCATGTCCAATCCTGAGTCCTCCGTCCCCAACAAAATCGCCCCGTTTACCGACAACTGGGCCTACCTCAAAACCGAGCTGGCCTGGCTTGACCGCTTGCTGATGGTGGCGGTGTCGCGCCAAAAGCGTGAGGTGCAAGAGCTCGACGACTTTGCCCTCTCTGGCGAAGACCGCGTCACCCGCCACTGGTGGAAAGGCATTATTAGCTTTACGGGTCAGCCCGGCTACGACAATGTTCGCCCGCCCAAAGTGCCCCGCAACAACGGCAGCTATGCCCAGCAGCTCGAAGCGCGCATTGCTGCCAGCCAGCAGCACGGAGTGGTGCTAGCTCTCCCCCAACTGCGCGATCGCCTCCAGCTCACCCTGTTTGAAAAAAACGTGCTATTGCTAGCCCTGGCGCCCGAAGTCAACCAGCGCTTTGGTCGACTCTACAGCTACCTGCAATACCAGCACGACGAGTCAGACTGGGATCTGCCCACGGTCGACCTATGCCTGCGGCTGCTGTGCAGAAACGACCAAGAATGGCGGCGATCGCGTCCGCTGATTGCCCCCGAAAGTCGTTTACTCAGCCTGGGTCTGGTGGAATGGGTCAGCCCCGAAGACACCACCCTACTCAGCCGCCATCTACGCCTCACCGACAGTCTGATCGCCTATCTGCTAGCCGAAGCTCCCGAAGACACCCTCCTGGAGTCTTGGCCCCCAGCCGCCGCACCTAGCCCCGACCAAGGCATCGCCACGACTCAGCACCCTTGGACTGACCTGGTGCTGCCGACGCCCCAGCTGACCCAGCTCCAGACCATCGCCGCCGCTGGGCCTGGCACCATGGTGCTACTGACTGGCCCCAGCGGCACCGGCAAAACCCTCGCCGCCCAGGTGTTAGCCACCGATCTCAACCTGCCCCTGGTCACGGTAGATTTGAGCACCCTCACCCCCGATGCCGAAGGCAACCTCCCCGCCCTCGACGACCTGACCCAGCTGCCTCCCTGCGTGTTACTGCTCAAACAATCCCCCCACTGGTTTGGCCGCAATCCCACCGTAGATGCCGTCCTCGTGCAGGCATGGGTAGTTCAGCGCCGCCAGCAACCCGGGCTCACCCTGCTTAGCAGCACCTACCTCCAGAGTGTTAAACCCTCCTGGCGGCAGGCTATGACCGGCATTGTCGAGTTCCCTCGCCCCGATGTCGCCGCCCGCACCGTGCTATGGCAGCGGGCCATTCCCCCCGGCATCAAAAAAGAGCGCACCCTGCGCTGGCCCACCATCGCTCAGCAGCTGGCCCTCACCGGCGGTGAAATTGAAGCCCTGGCGCAAACAGCGGTAGCCCTGGCGCGGCAAGCCGAGCCGCCATTACTCACCCTAGATTGTTTGCAGCAGGCTCTCGCCCTGCACCATCCCAGCCTCAAACTGGCCCGCCCCAAACCCTCGCGCCGCCGACCCAAGTAAAAGCTCTGATACGAAATCCTGGTTACATACCCTCGATTGCTAGGGGCATAGCATGCTATGCCCCTACGGGGTTCCTAATTGTGAATCGGGGTTTTCCAAATCGGATTTCGTATGATTCAAGTAAAGTCTCTGATTCAAGCTTCAGCCGTCCGGCCCCTACTCCACCGGCACCAGTTCTGAATTCACTTCATTCAGCGGACGCCGACGCAGTTCTTCCGATTCGGTGCGGGGCAGCAGGTCAAACACGTCCCGCATGACATCGTCGATCGCCTCGTAGGAGACAATGCCCACCTGGTTAAACAGCAGTTCTCCCTGGGCATTAAATACCAGGGTCTGGGGTACAGCATTGTCAAAATAGTAGCCCGGCTCGCTGGGGGCGTAGGTGGCCTTGACCGGAATCGCATCGGCCATGATTGGAATAAAGTTGGTAACCCGCCCGTAGGGGGCCTGGAGCTGAGAAATCACCGACGAAAATTTCTTACAGTCGCTGCTGTCGTCGACGTAAATCACCACCAGGGCAGGCTTGCCGTACTTTAAAGACTGCTCTAAGCTCACCTTCGGGGGCACCAGCGACCCATTGCCAGCATAGAGGGCAAAAATGTTGCCGTCATAGTTGTCGTCGGTCAGACCGGCCAGGGCCGTAGGTTGTCCGCCGAGTCCCAACCACAGCAGCAGCGTCGCACAGGCCAAACCCATCACCCGCATCCAGGGGCTAAGTAGATCGCCGATAGGGATGAGGCTAAAGCAAGGGGCAAGGGGCCAGCGCAACATAGCGGTTGATATCCTTCAGAATTTCTAGGGCTAGAACTGGGCGACCGAGTCAAAGGGTAGGGAGTGCCTGCCCAGGCCACAGACTCTATTAGGCCACAGAATGGTAGCCTCAGAGCTGGGCATCGCGAAATTCTTGTACGATGGCCCGCATGGCTTCACTGTTGGCTACACGCAGGTCATCAGGCGTCCAAACAACCACCTGGTAATAGTTTTCGCCCATCTCGACGGTGGTATGTATGTAGGCTACTGGGCGCTGGTTGACCTCGCCCCGCACTTCATATTGCACCGCTGGAAAGCCATTCACCCGCTCTACGCTGGTGCGAGCCTCATCCGCTATCACCTGGCTAAAGCCGCCCTTGAGAATTTGTAAATAAATACTGGCCTGGTCTTCCAATGTGCCGGAAGCCACCGCAGCGCGATCTTCTCCGAGCACCACCAAAAACATGTTCTGGTCGAGGTTGTAGGCTTCTAGATCGGCGTTGGGGTGCAGGCTGGTGGCGGGGGCAGGCTGCCAACCGTTGGATAGCCGCAGGCGGATGGGCTTGAGACGGCTGACCAACATATCACCGCGAAAGCTGCGATCGACGTACTGGGGCGTTGTGGCGTCATTCTCCTGCGATCGCGGCGATAGGCCGAGGGTGGCACATCCCGTTACCCCCAAGGCCATCACCACGCTTGCCACCCGCACCCAACGCCAGCATCCCACTCCGTTTTTGTCAGCCATAGCATTACTCTTCTGCGGTCTCAGATTTCTCAGCTTCAAGGGTATAGCAACACCTCCGCAATGGCCCCATCCTCTCCTATGCTAGATAGGTGCCGGGCCCCATGACCCTCGCCATTGCTTTCCAATCTGTTTACTGAGCTAGAGTTACCCCATGTTACGAGCTGGCATTGTTGGGCTTCCTAACGTTGGCAAATCCACCCTATTTAACGCCGTGGTGGCCAACGCCAAAGCCCAAGCGGCAAACTTTCCCTTTTGTACCATTGAGCCCAACGTGGGGGTGGTGGCGGTGCCTGATAGCCGCCTCCAGGTGTTAGCAGATCTATCTAGCTCCTTAGACGTGGTACCGGCCCGGGTTGAGTTTGTCGATATCGCCGGCCTGGTCCAGGGTGCTAGCCAGGGAGAAGGGCTGGGCAATCAGTTTTTGGCCAATATTCGTGAAGTCGATGCGATCGTTCACGTGGTGCGCTGCTTCGACGACGACGACATCATCCACGTCTCCGGCTCCGTCGACCCAGTACGCGATATTGAGATCATCAACCTGGAGCTAGCCCTGTCTGATCTAGCCCAGCTAGAGCGCCGGGTTGAGCGAGTGCGCAAGCTAGCCCGCGCCGACAAAGAGGCCCAGGCCGAGCTCGCCATTCTAGAAAAAATACTGCCGGTGCTCAACGAGGGCCAAACGGCTCGCCAAGTGGAACTGGACGCCGAGGAAGAGACCATCATTAAACCCCTGGGGCTACTTACTCGCAAGCCCGTGATCTACGCCACCAACGTTTCCGAAGATGACCTCTCCAGCGGCAATGCCTGGGTCGAGCAGGTGCGCACAGTCGCCGCCGCAGAAGAGGCCCAAGTCGTGGTGATCTCAGCCCAGGTCGAAGCGGAGCTGGTGGAGCTCGATGACGCCGAACGCCAAGACTTTTTGGCGGCCCTAGGGGTGGAAGAAGGCGGACTCAAAACCCTGATTCGGGCTACCTATGAGCTGCTGGGATTGCGCACCTATTTCACCACCGGCCCTAAAGAGACCCGGGCCTGGACGATCCATGCCGGTATGGTAGCTCCCCAGGCAGCCGGAGTGATTCACACTGACTTTGAGCGTGGCTTTATTCGCGCTGAAACGGTCGCCTACGCCGACTTAGTGGCGGCGGGCTCACTGGCTACGGCCAAAGACAAAGGGCAGGTCCGTAGCGAAGGCAAAGAGTACGTGGTGCAAGAGGGCGATGTCATGCTGTTTCGGTTTAACGTATAGCCCGCGCGTCCTAAAGTTCTGGGACGGCAAGCTTCACGATAAGAGTGGTTCATGGATGAGAAATCTATCTACAATTTGACCCATAGAGGGCACAGATTTTCTGACCCTGGTTCGTAGGTAATACTGCCGTGGCATTTCCTTTTCTATCCCACCCGCAGCTTCGTGCAGCGCTGTACTACTTGCAGCGCGTACCGTCCTGGGCCTTGCTATCCCTGGTCATGAATGGGCTGCTGTTTATCACCGCTATGGTCATGCTGCGGCAGCTCAACCGGGCAGGAGATGCGGTGCTGCCCCAGGCCAATGCCTTTGCGGCCAATGCCCAGGGCGCAGCCCCCTTTGAACCCGAACTAGGTAACCGCCACAGCCTCAACTATGAGCAGTGGGTAGCCCTTTTAGATGCTGAGGCGAAGGCAGTTGTCGCCATTGATGCCCCTCGACAAAATATCTTGCTGGGTGATTCGCTCACGCTCTGGTTTCCGAGCAGCCTGCTGCCCGGGCGCAAGACCTGGATTAACCAGGCCATCTCGGGAGAAAACTCAGGAGGGTTACGTAACCGCCTCTACCTACTCGACGATACTTCCCCAGAGGCGGTGTTTATCATGGTGGGCATCAATGACCTAGTCTGGGGAGGCTCACCCACCGATCTGGTCTATAACGTTCGCCGGATAATCGATTATCTGCACCAAACCCACCCTACCGCTAGAATTGTGGTGCAGTCGATCTTACCCCATGGGGGCGAGTCGGCTACCTGGGAAGGCCGCGATCGCCTGATGGCAATTCCCCCCGAGCTCATTCGCGAGGTCAATGGCCAGCTTGAGCTGGTCGCAGCTGAGTCTGAAGCCGAGTTTTTAGACTTGTACCCGTTATTTGTCAACGGCGAAGGGTATCTGCGCTCCGACATGACGACCGATGGCCTGCACCTCAACGCAGAGGGTTACATGGTCTGGCGCACCGCCCTAGCCCTCATCAACGAGACCGATTTCCGTCCCTAGCCTGGAGGGTCAAAGCCCCATTGGGAAGGCCATTGAAGGCACCTGATGCCAGGGCAAAATGCTGGGGGTGACCGATCACAGTTAAGGGCCACGACCCGGGCGCTAAGCTCAGGGCCATGTCAAGTTCGACAAAGGCATGCTGGTGGCAGTTGGGCGCGATCTCGGCTTGGGCTGACGTCGAGCCATGGCAGTGATTGAGCCAGGTATAGCTAGCGACGAGGGTGTAAAGGCCAGGGGGCAGATCACAGAAACAATAGTGGCCGTCACCACCAGCCTGGGTCTCGTCGAGGCGGGCCAGCCCTAACACTGGCCCCAGTCGGTCAAACAACAGCTGGGCCGTGGCCAGAGACGCTAGGGATCGATTCCAGCTTTCTAGCAGGTCTTGGTACTGGGCCTGAAGATGCGGTTGGTGGGCGATCGCGCTGGTTAAGATGGCCATTAATCTCTCGGCAAAGGCCTCAGGGGCCGCCGTAATGCGCACGACGGCCCGAGGTATCACCTCGTGCGTAACGGCATTGGTGATAGTGCCTGCGATCGCAACTCGCTCGGGCCTGCTGCCACCAGGCGCAGGCCAATTCAGCGCATGGAAGTCAGTCATTGGGAAAAATCTCCTAACGAGTTCAGCCAGCAGCTATGGGTTAGTGGTACCGTCGCAATGAATAAAGAAATGTTATAAAAGCGTCAAAAAGAGGCGATCGCGGCTGACCGATAGATCAACCCTTAGAACAGATCAGCAGACCAGTCAGAACGCCATCAATCCACCATGGCTGTTTCAGCTACCGATGGCTTGCCGCAGCATCAGCATAAAACCAGCTGCAACGACCTCACAAACATCGACTCCTCACCGTTCAGACGTTCCTAGATCGCGCTGAAGCAGCTAGACTGGCGGCGGCAAATATTTACTACCCCTAACGATCGACTATCTGCGTCAAATAAACTATCTGCGTCAAATAAACTATCTGCGTCAAATAACTGGTACGGGCAGTGGGCAAACCATAACCTAAACTCATACTACTGCCATTCGGCCCAACGTTAAAGCACCGTTAAATTAAGTTTGCATCCCTCCCGATCGCCAGGGAACCCTCCACCCACCTTGGCTTCTGCAAACCGACTCACGTCAGTGGCTCTAACTCTAGGCGATAGCGATACAGGGCCACAGGCTGATTCTGAGCTTTGAGAAAATCAGGATCCTGGGGAGATAGATATACCACCGTCACCTGGTCGGCGGTAACGTGCTGCTCCCTCCTCGACGCGGTGAGACTCTGGGGCTGATAACGATAAGCAGTAGTGGTTTCCACTTCGTTAAAGTACGGAATCGCTCCACCCCGAAAGACCTGCTGAAAGCGCTCAACGGTAATAAATTGCCCACCCATTGGGGTCTCGGTAGCCCGAGCCGTCACGGTAGACTCCAACTGGCGCTGGCGGCTCAGCAAGGTCACCTGGCGGTTGGGGTTCTCGGGGTCAACCTTGACGGCTTTGACAGCCGCTTCACCCAGATAAGCCCGGGCCAGGCTCAGGCCATTGAAAGCGCGATCGGCCACGGTTTGAGTGTCACCCGTCAGTAGCGGTACAAGGCCAAGGGCCCGTTGGGCAACTGCAACAAACCTCACTGGGCAGTCCACCGGTACCCCCACTTGCTCGCGGTTGCCTTCAAAGCCAGGCGTCACCATATCGGGGGCCAGGGGAGCCGCCAAGTCGATCAGGGTACTGGTGAGCTGCCATTCACCGCGCAGCCAGTCGGGATAGACCAAATCACCCTGGGCCGATGGCAGCGAGGACTTTGTCCCCCAATCTGGAAACGCCTCTAGGCGATCAACCAGGGCCCCCGCCTGGGCCTGACCACTGCACAGCAGCCATACTGTCAGCAGCAGGGTCAGCCAGAATAGGCGGCGGCGCAGCAGTAGCAGTAGCGATCGACCCATGGCCTAAATCAACCTCATGGTCACTCCATCCAGGATAAATGCAGGTGGGTCTGGTGGGCCCAGCCCCGTCCAGCCTTTAGATTTTGCTGCCATCGCCAACCATGTGAAGCCCACCGCTAGCCGCCGTTGGGAGACAAAGGTGCCGACTACCAGAGACAACCCTGCCCCGGCTGATAGCCGATCTGACTTTGCTGTCACGCCATCTGGCCTATAGCCAGGTAAGCTTCCCTCGGATAGGCTGGGAGGGGCAGCGCTTATAGCTTACGCTAAAGTGCTGGGGCGTTTAGTACACCACCATCGTCTTCAGTCCCGGTCAAGGCACTCAGGGCTAGTCGCGAGCCCTGGGCCGAGGTTCTTGTTGCTATATGGGCCCAGGGCTGAAAGCATTCGCCGATTCTGACCTATGTATTTACGGGTTTCCCTGCGATCGCCCACTTCCCCTGAATTATCGTCACCCTTGAGGAATTTCGTTGGAAACCCCTCCCTCTAATTCTCAGCCCCTCGATTGGCCCGCAGATATTACGGCCGCCAACCTGCTAGAACGCTACGCAGCAGGCGAGCGCGACTTTCGCGGTATTCAGATGGTGGGAGCCGACCTCAGTCGGCAAAACCTCAGTGGAGCTAACTTCCGACAATCCAATCTACAAAATACTAACTTTGCCGGAGCCACCCTGGTGGGAGCCAACTTTCGCGAAGCCCAGCTCACCCATATCAATTTTCAGCAGGCGGTTCTGGTATTAGCCAATTTAATCGGTGCCGACTTGACCGATAGCTGCCTAGCGCGGGCTGACCTGAGCGAGGCCGGTATGCGTAGCGCCAACCTGGTACGCGCCGACCTCAGTGAAGCCACCCTGCGGGACACTAACCTTAACGAGGCCGTTCTTGACCACGCGACCCTCCAGGGTGCCCAGCTCAATGAAGCCAGCTTGAGTCGGGGTCGGCTGCTGGCCACAGATCTAAGCCATGCCAATCTAGAGCACGCCAATTTAACCAGCGCCCTAATGAACCGCGTTATTTTCAAGGAGGCCATTTTGGTAGAGGCAGTGCTCACGGGGGCCACGATGGAGGGAGCCAACTTTCAGGAAGCTGATCTGAGCCGAGCTAAACTAAACAGCACCAACCTGGTCAATGCCAACCTTTCTCAGGCCAATCTGCGGGGGGCAAACCTCAGCTGGAGTTCACTACGGGGCGCTAACCTCCGGGGGGCTACGCTCTATCGAACTCGACTGAGTTGGTCAAACCTGAGCGGTGCCGATCTGACGGATGCCGTCATGATCAACGCCAAGCTCGACTACACAAACCTGCGCCGCACCGATGTACACGGCACCATTATGCCGGATGGGTACACCATGGCTTCAAAGGATGAGGAGACCAGGTAGTTCCCTAGGGATTGGCCTCGCGGGAGTAGCGATAGTGGGCATGCATAGGCGCGCTAGGGATCACAAAGGGCAGATATACAGCCGTCAGGGAAGGGGGAGTGGTGCGCAGATAGGCCACCATTTGACGCTGCAGGGCCTGAAACTGTTCTTGGATCGCCAAGGCTTCCAGGTGTAACAACGATGACAGGTAGCTACTGACTCCTTCCTGACGATAGAGTGCTGTTTGGCGCAGCCGGGGCCAGCTAGCTAGGCCCTCGGGTACGGTTTGACTCAGGCGTAGGGGCAGGTTAGCTGTTGAGAAGGCATTGGCCATGGTAGGGCTAAGTGCTGGGGCATAGGCCTCGGCCTCTGGGGTCTGTTGCATTACAAAGCTGAGGGTTACCCCTTGAAGAAAGATGCGCAGGGGAGCTGTCGTGACATCGGGCAGCGCTGGCATAAAGGGAATGCGCCCCAAATCGGCGTTGAGATTATTGGGGTCGCCAACGCTCAGGTGTGACCCACCCACTACAGTGAGCAAATATTTGGTGCTCGACAGTTGCATAAAGGGGCGCAGCTGCTGGCTAGCCATCGGCGTAACGGCATCGTGGGTACCGGCCAAGACCAGGGTCGGCACGCGTACCCGGCTCAGGCCCGCTTCGCCAAACAGTAGACCGGTTAGGGGGTTAGCCACCACCAGCTGAGTGATGCGGTCGTCGCGTAGGTTGGCATATTTAACCGGCAAATCGAGGGCAGCGCATTGGAACCAGTCTGCTGGCGAAACATTCACTGGCTTGAGGGTCTGGCAGTAGGACTCGAGCGATCGCAGATCTAGCGCGGCCCCCGCCAGGGCCAGCCCGGTATAGCCCCCGAGGGAATGGCCAATAAACGTCACTTGGTCGGTATTGAGGCGATCGCGCAGACTGTAGGAGTGGGCATTGAGCCGCTCCAGGCGATCGAGCACGTAGGTAATGTCGCGGGGTCGGTCAAGGAATTCGGTAGCGGGCAAAATCCGGCTTTGGGCAGCAGCAATCGTGGTGAGGTCATCTCCGGGCAGCGATAGCAGGGAGGCCACGTTGCTGCCGGGATGTTCTACCGATACCACGGTCAACCCATGGGAGGCCAGGTGTTGAGCCAGGTAGGCAAAGAAGCGACGGTCAGCCCCAAACCCGTGGGAGATCACCACCAGCGGGCCGTGGGTGTCTTCACTCCAGTAAATATCGACCGGAATACTGCGATCGCGGCGGCGATCGCGCAGCACCAGCTCCCAGCGCTCGACCTGGGCCGTTCCGGTCGAAAAGGGATCGACACCCAGCAGTTCAGGGGTCACAACTGTCGCTTCAGTTTGCCCATCGGGTACCTGGCGCAACACCCGGCTCAGGGCCTTGCTCTCCATCTGGGCCAGGCGAAACTGTGAAGCCAGGGTAATGAGTGTGCCCACGTTAAGTTCTAGGGTGTCTTGGGGCATAGCCCGCAAAATGCCTAGCAGCGTCAGCCCTGGCTTTGCCTCTGACACCTGAGCCAGGGTAGAGCGCAGATCGGTAGCCTCTAGATTAGGGGCGATCGCCCGCAGGGTATCCAGCAGCTGCGCCCCCCCAGGGGTGTGTAAAATTTCGTCTAAGATCACCTGGCCGACTTCGGGGTCTAGGGTAATCTCGCCCTGCAACGCCTCTTGCAGACTGGCATTGAGTAACGGGCGGTAGAGCTGCAGCGACCCAGGAACTTCCCCAGTGGCCGCGAAGGCCTGCAAATCATCCAGACTAACCGTCTGGGAAAACAGCCCTAACTGTATCGTGATCGACTCTGCGGCTAGAGCAGGCGGGCCCATCAGGGTGCCCACTCCCACCACCAGCCCTCCTATCAAGGCCGAGCGACCCCAGAGCCTCTGTACCGGGGGCAGCAGAGCACTCAGGCGAAACCCACTGAAGCAAGACAGTATAGATCGCACGGCAGAATCGGGGGCAGGAACAGCAGACTGGCACAGGGCCAGGAATGGATTCAACGTACCCAAATTTTCTTCGTCGGTTATTTATCCGTCAGTTAACTTAATCTAAACGACAGCCCCCTTAAGTGGTGGGATAGCATCGTCAAGTTTCTTTGCGCCTGGCTGAGAAATGAACCACATTTAGAGGGTAGCGATGCTGTTGCCCCGCGCACTCACTGCCACAGTTGCTATGGCTCAAATTATTATCGGCGTCATGGGGCCGGGTATCACCGCCACACCCGACCAGCTAGAGACAGCCTACGCCCTAGGTCAGGCTCTAGCGATGGCTGGCTGGGCCGTTTTGACGGGTGGTCGGTCGGTCGGGGTAATGGACGCCGCCTGTCGGGGTGCTAAGGCGGCGGCGGGGATAACCATCGGTATTTTGCCCTCCGCAGACGGCGCCGATATGTCAGCAGCTGTTGATATTCCAATCGTGACGGGCCTGGGGGATGGGCGTAACGTCGTCAATGTCCTATCAAGTCAGGTGGTAGTCGCTTGCGGCCTAGGCCCTGGCACAGCCTCAGAGATCGCCCTGGCCCTCAAAGCCCAGAAACCAATCATTTTGATGGCCATGGACCCCGGTGCTATTTCCCTGTGGCAAGGGTTGGCCACAGGCCCGGTGGCGATCGCTGCCAATACCAAGGTCGCCGTCGATCAAATTCATCAGTGGCTGGGCAACAATGGCCATAAACCTTAAGGAGTTTTAGAATCGTCACGTTACTTTCGCCAAGCAGGAAGGACGAGTACATCAGGATGACGGAGCAGAAAAAACGGCTAATTTTAGTGCTTTAACCGACATCGTTGGCCCTAGGCCGCCAACGAGCAGAAACTTGGTCTAAGGTAAGTTAACAATAGGGCTCTTCATTGGCTGGTGCTATGACCGATAACGAACCATCGCCCAAAGATAGTTTTCTCTTTCCCCGCAGCAAGTACTGGGGCGAGTTCACTCCTCAGCAGTTGGCCTTCAATGCCAACCTGCAAGAATTTGCCCAGCGCGTGTCGTTTGTATGCAACCTAGAGACCGGCGGCAAAATGTCGCCCCATGATGCCTATGACGAAATCAAACGCCTGTGGAAAGACCTGAAGCGATCTAAAGCAAACCTGCTCGACATCGAACCACCTGAGTTGCCCCCAGATACCTCTGATGGGTAATGGGCCGCATCCATCACCCATCAGTTACCCTTTAACCTGCCACGGCAATGCATCGCCCGCGATTCCTGAAGTCTAGTCATTGGTCGCCGGGGGGTGTCTGGACTGCGATCGCCCGGTGGACAGGGTTGCTGTGCTTGCACCTATTGCTTGATCTTGGGTTTGCTGCCAACAGTGCCGCCACTACCTGGTACCCCGTCGCCGCCGCCAGCCAGGGCCAACAGCAGCAGTTTGTCGATATTGACTCCATTGAACTGCTGGGTTCTGGGCAGGTACGAGTCGGTAGTTATTACATCGATCGCCGCACCGAGCGGCCCCAGCGAACTGACTACCTCACCGAGTACGACTGCTTACGTCGGCGCTTTCGGGATGTAGCGTTTGACGGCCCTGTGGGCAGCGATCGCTGGCAGCCCGTTGACCCCGATCCCCTCAACTCGGCGGCTATGGACTATGTCTGTGCGATAGCGAAGCCTGGCCCAGGGCCCATCGCAGAGGACGACTGAGGCAACGCCTCAGCCCACAACCATAACCCGTACGGTTTCATTGGCGGGGATGGAGGTGGTGCCAACGGGGACGACTGCCAGGGCGTTGGTGCCCGCCAGATTAATCAGATTACCGGAGTTATGGCCGCCGCTGGCCAGCTCAAACCAGTGGCCAGCAGGGGTTGACTCCAGTCTGCCCCACAGATAGGTTTCTCGCTGCCCACCCGCCTTGAGCCCATGGCGGGTAGTAGCTGGCACAAACATCGGCCCCCAGCCTTCCCCTAGCCCCGATCGCTGGCGCAGGGCTGGGGCCACAAACCGCCAAAAGGTGACCAGGGCCGACACCGGGTTGCCCGGCAGACCAAAGTAGAGCCTATCAGCCCCTTGTCCAGCGGGGAAAGTAGCCACCGTGAGGGGCTTACCGGGTTTCACCGCCACCGAGCGCACGTGCAGCATCGCCCCCAAGTCCGCCAGGATGTCATCGACATAGTCGAAGTCACCCACCGACACCCCGCCAGAAGACAAAATGACATCCGCTTGGGTCAGCGCCAGCTGAATCGCGGCTTTGAGAGCCTGGGGCTGGTCGGGTACGATTCCCATCGGTATCGGCACCGCCCCCACTCGACGCACCAGGGCCCCTAACGCGTACTGATTAGAGTCAACAATTTGACCCGGCTGGAGGGGCGTTGTGGGCGACACCAACTCATCCCCGGTCGAGAGAATGGCCACCCGGGGCTGACGAAACACGGGCACCTGCACACACTGGGCCGCCGCCAGCACCGCCAGCTCTGGCCCACCAATGGGCAGCCCTGCCCCCATCAGTGGGTCATTTGCCCGACAAAAACTGCCCCGACGGCGTACAAACTGGCCCGGTTGGGGAGCCTCTAGCACCAGCACTCGATCGCCCTCGCGCCGGGTGACCTCTTGAATGACAATGGTGTCCGCCCCAGCGGGCAACATCGACCCCGTGAGAATACGGGCCGCCTGACCTGGGCCCACAGGCAGCGTAGGCGATCGCCCCGCTGGAATGGTCTCCGTCACCGTTAGCGCCACCGGGGTACCAGCACCGGCCCCCTGCACATCGTCGTAACGCACCGCATAGCCATCCATCGCCGAATTATCCCAGTGGGGAAAATCAAGCGGGCTAGGAATAGACTGGGCCAGAATGCGCCCCAGGGCAGCATCTAAGGAAACTTGCTCAGTCTCTGCGGGGAGTGAAACGAGACTTAGAATTTTGGCTTCGGCCTCGGCGGCGGGGAGCATAGGGGGAAAGGTCAGAAAGACGAGGCGGTGAGACAGCGTCGAGAGACGCTATGGGCAAGGACAAACCCGAGCGCGAACGCCTTGGTTAAAATCCTCAAAAATCAGGGCGAGTGATGAGGCAGCTGAGCACTAAAGCAACCGACCCGGCCAGGGTAGCCGCAGCAGATGCATCGATGCCCAACCCGACCAGCATGCTATATAGACCGATCCCGACCCCGGCGATCAGACCCAGGGGAGTCGCGAGGAAGTCTAAAAGCTCTAGCAGCCCTTCGAGAAATCGCAAAAACTGAAGCCAGCGGGTCAGAAATGCCATAGGATTACTGCTCAGATTTCATAGGCCAAAATACTCAGGACAAAGTATTTGAGAACTAGCTTAGGCACCTGTCTTTAGAATAACTGTCGTAGCCTTAACCAAATTTACCCGACCCAGGATTCTTCAGTTTTTACTGAGCGCAGCGGCTGTCTCTAGTAAAGCGCTTGCATCAGCTGCTTGCGATAGGTGAGGGTAAGCGGGTCGTCATGACCCAGCAGCTTAAACACCGTCAGCATGGCTTTGCGGGCACCATCGTGGCGATAGGTTCGATCGCACCTCACGATTTCCAAGAATTTCCCTAGGGCGGACTCAAAATCGCTGGCTAGGGCGGCTCCAACGGCCACCCTAAACACGTGATCCAGGGGCTCATCCCCTAAATCCGTCAGGGACTGCCGCAGGGTGAGCAGCCCCCGCACGCCTTCCCCTTGGTCAGCCACGGTGCGATCGCTGGGGTCAATCAGATCCAGGTACTGGCTGGCTAGGGCATCGTCACCCTGGGCCAGATATACTTGGGCTGCCTTGATCAAAATCTGGCCATTGTTGGGGTAGCGGGTGAGCAGAGTCGTCAGGGCCGGAAAAATTTCCGCTGGATCTGCCGTCGCCTGAGCCACCTCAAAGATCTTGAGATCGTTCTCCAGACTCGATTGCAGGCCTAGCCCACTCAACAGTTCCCGCAGCTGTGGTTCGGGCAGCACCCCAACGAACCCCTCCTGTACCTGCCCCTGGGTGACAATGCGTACGTCAGGTACACCCTCCACCCCAAAGGCCTTAGCCAGTTCAGGGTTTTGGTCAATATCAACCTTGGCCAGGGTAAAGTCGTACTCTTGGGCCAGGCTTTCGAGCATGGGCTTGAGCAACTGGCAGGGGCCACACCAGGTGGCAAAAAAGTCGACCAACACTGGCTGATCAAAGGAGGGCTGCAGCACCGCCTGCTCAAACTCGGCCTGGTTTACCACAATCGATTGTCCCATGGGTACCTCAGCGGGGGCTTAGAAATAGGTCGTAGAGCGATAGCAGCACTTCTACGACAATCAGCAAGACTACATACCACTCTAGGCGCAGGCCGGTGCAGTGTCGCTGCCGGTCGAGCACCGTTTCGGCGATGCGGCTGACTAGAAAGAACAAAATTAGGAGCGCGAACCAATCACCAAAATCTCGATACTTCACCCCGTGTTTAGAACTGTTGCAGAACCCCGCTTCTCGGGTAATGTTGCGTACATCCCATCGTAGGTTATGTTAGAAAACTGGCATAGTCTATCCAAGGTAGCTAGACGACAGTACCCTAGGGTTCCGCCTACACTGTTGTTGATGCCTGGGGCTAGGTTTCACTGTCAGCCCTGCCATTGGCAGTTTGGTTATTGTGGAGTAGGGCCGCAGTCATGAAGCGTGTGGTATTTATTCTCGGCGTTTTAGAGGATGAAGATGTCGATTGGCTGATTGAGGCTGGGCAGCGCCGAGAGCTACAAGCTGCAGATGTGCTCATCCGTGAAGGCGAGCCCTGCGATGAGCTTTTTCTCATTCTGGATGGTGAACTTGAGGTGACGGTAACCGCCCTTAATGATAGCCCCATTGCTCAACTCGCTACCGGTGAAGTGGTCGGTGAAATGTCCTTTGTGGATGGTCAACCGCCATCGGCTACCGTATCGGCCCTAGAACCCAGTATCGTGCTGTCGATCTCCTGCGGTCACCTGCGCCACAAGCTACAGCAGGATATTTGGTTTGCCTCTCGCTTTTATCGTGCCCTCGCTATTTTGCTCTCTAGCCGCCTCCGCAGTACGGTGAAGCACCTGCAAGGCGAGCACTGGCGACCCGTCGCTATTCCCAACGATGCCGACATTGATGAAATGGAGGATATGCTCTCCATGGGTAATATTCGCTTTGATTGGATGCTCAAACGCCTACGCGATGTCAACTCTAACCCCTGGGACGAGCTCGAAGTTGACGGTGGTGACTAGACCGGGCATCTTGCGCCAATGCCCTGGAGCAGAGCCCCACCCCAGCCTTGCTAAGGGATTGCCATAACCGATCTGTCACCCAATGAGAATTCTTCTACCATTTAGGCAAAGCAACAAGGGGGTACACTGAGAAGCAGCGCTTGAACATACCCAAAATCCTGTTTACCCTGACGATAATAGAGCTAACATTGCCGTAGCTAGATTCATTTAGATTCATAGTGTGATAGTCAAAGGCGGGTTCAAAGGAGCCCCTAGAACCTTAGAACGGGTTAGTTAAAAAGCTTACGTTCTCTGATGAGCCGATTTTGAACTTTGTTTTTGCTAATGTTCAGAGCATGCCAATCCACACGAAACTCAGTAACATTCTCATTGTCGAAGACAGCAAGGGGCGTCGAGAAATCGTTTTAGATGGGTCGGTGTACTCCATCGGGCGTGATCCCAAGTGCGACATTTGACTGTCGTCTCAGTTCGTGTCGCGTCACCACGCTACGCTGGTGCAGTTGCCCAAGGATGACGATACCTTCTATTACCGCATTGTGGATGGAAATCTCAAGGGCAAGCCCAGCGCTAACGGCATGCTAATCAACGGACGTAAGCTTCAAGCCCATGACCTCAAGAATGAGGACGAGATTGTTTTTGGGCCCCAGGCTCGAGCGATTTATTACCAACTCAAACGGGATAGCCAGTCGACCATGCCTCCGGATGAATTTGACATTACCCTAATCAGCCCAAATATGGTTGAAGAGGGTGAAGAGTACATCGATGGGCTGGATAACGACACCGATGCTTAACTCCCTTAACATCACCTAAGCAAAGCCTAGGCAGAGCTTAGCGGTATTGGCGGTAACCTTAAGCCCTAGATGAGAGCTGACAGACTAAACCGCCGCCACAAGAGCTTGATTGACCGCACTAAAGACCTGCTCACAATGGTTGTTGAGGCTTAGCGGCAACTCTTCATTCTTAACGACCAGGTTAACCAGGGTAGCATTGGCATCAGCCGTCGATGGGTTAATCAAAACCTCGATCGTCGTGAGTTGGGCCAACGACACGTTGCCTGGCTGCTCTTTAGCTACTAAATAATCTTTGGTCTCATAGACCATATTCAGACCACAGGCCTGCAATGTGCTGACGATTGAATCTCGCAACCGTGCAGTAGCGACAGGTACAGGCACTAGATTGGTATACCGGGCCATAGGTATCCTCTGCTAAAACTAGCTTGGCAATTTGTTAGTAGTTGACGGCTATGGACTAGATGTTATGGGGGCTTTATAAAGGGAGGAAGACACGTACAAGCCTACAGCAAAGGTGTTGCATCAGCTTTGATATATGTTTTAACGTATAGCACATTCTTCAAAATGGCTGGGGTAAGGACTAAGCCATGGCCACATCAAGGGTTGGCCTTGCCTGTAAGCTTGAGTGGATAGTTTAACTATAGCCAACGATGTCTGGAAGGCTGGTGGTATTTGAGGGCGTAGAGGGCTGTGGCAAATCGACTCAGCTCCAGCGGCTACAGGCTACGCTGCAGGGCAGCGATCGCATACAAGACCTCCAGCGCCAGGGCGCTATTTCCCAGATTGTGACCACCCGCGAACCCGGGGGGACTGAACTGGGCCAGGAAATTCGGCACTTGTTGCTTGACTATCGCAGCGCAACCCCGATGGCCAGTCGGGCTGAACTGCTCCTGTATGCCGCCGATCGCGCCCAGCACGTCGAAGAGCTGATTAAGCCCGCTCTGGCGGACGGAAGCTGGGTACTGTGCGATCGCTACGTTGATTCGACGGTGGCTTATCAGGGCTACGGGCGGGGCCTGGATCTCGATCTAATTCACCAGCTCAACCAGGTAGCTACCGGCGGGTTATTGCCTGACCTCACCCTATGGCTTCAGCTTGATGCAGCAGTTGGCCTGGCCCGCACCCGCCAACGAGGGGCCGCCGATCGCATGGAGCAGGCCGATTTGGCCTTTCACCAGCGGGTACAGCAGGGGTTTGAGCAACTGGCTGAGCAACATTCAGACCGCATTGTGGCCATCGATGCCGCCGCTGAGACCGATGCCGTAGCCACCGAGATTGATGCCGTTGTCGATAGGTATGTACAGCAGTGGTACACCCCCAGTTTGACGACCTAGTGGGCCAAGACACCGCCGTGGCGCTACTCTGTCGTGCGGTAGATCACCAACGGGTGGCCCCAGCTTACCTGTTTGCTGGCCCCCACGGCATCGGGCGACGGCTAGCCGCAGAGCGCTTTGCAGAAATCTTGTTTGCCCCCGATCCGACGACCCTGTCTACGGTGTTAGCGCGGCGCATTGCCCAGCGCAATCACCCCGATCTGCTCTGGGTTGAGCCCACCTATCTGCACCAGGGTAAGCTGATCGGCGCATCCCAGGCCGCCGAGGCTGGCCTTACACGCAAAAGCCCGCCCCAAACCCGCCTGGAGCAGGTGCGGCAAATAGCCCAATTTCTCAGCCGCCCGCCGCTGGAAGCGCCCCGTGCTGTGGTGGTGATTGAAGCGGCCGAAACCATGGCCGAGGGGGCCGCCAACGCTCTGCTCAAAACCCTGGAAGAACCGGGAAAGGCGACGATTGTTTTGCTCGCCCCTGGCCCCCAATCACTACTGCCAACGCTAGTGTCACGCTGCCAGACCATCCCCTTTCAGCGGCTCAATGGGGCAGATATGATGACGGTGCTGCATCAGATGGGGCAGGCAGACATCCTAGAGCAGCCGCAGGTTTTGGCCATGGCCCAGGGCAGCCCAGGAGGTGCGATCGCCGCCTACCAACAGCTCCAAAATATTCCCGATGAGCTATTGACGGCCCTACACCAGCCCCCCCGCAGCCTGCGTGAAGCCCTGGAACAGGGTCGCCAGGTGGCCAAAACCCTGGATACCGAAGCGCAGCTCTGGCTGCTCGATTACCTGCTCAACTGGTACTGGCAACACCACCCGACCGAAAGCCCCCGGTGGCTACCCCAGCTGGAAGCCGCCAAGGGCTACCTGCGCCGCTTTGTCCAGCCCCGCCTGGTATGGGAGGTAATGCTAATGTCTCTAGTCAAAGTCTAAGGGGATCACTAGGGCAGCTCTCTTGCTTACAATCAATGGAGATAGGCCGTTGTCTTCTCAAGTTGCGGATTGTGCTCATCCAGCCATTTCCATTCAGAGTGAAGAATACCCCCATGGAACAAATTGCTAAGCTTCATATTGAAAAACTCCCTGAAGGAGTTTACCTGGCTACGTCTAACGATATCCCAGGTTTAGTAGTCCAGGGAAGAACTGTTGCCGAAACGATCGAGATTGCTCGCGACGTGGCTCAAAAGCTTTTAGAAGACCAATCAGAGCATCAAACACCTCAACCAATGATGAGTCTTACTAATATTGAAGACACCTTTGATTACCCCCTTGTTCTGGGCATCTGATGGGTCGTCTAGCTGGGTTTAAGTATCGTCAAATTGTCAAACGCCTCAAGCCGTTGGGCTTTGAACTCGATCGCCAGGCTGCGGGCAGTGATGAATTTCTAAATTGAGATTCAGCCAAGCCTCTGGAAGATTTCCAGAAGTCAATCCTCTTCCACCATCAGGCGCCAGCGGATGGTTTGGGCGGTGACGCTGTCGATCTCGCCCAGGCGCACCTGCACGGTTTCGCTAGTGACCGGGCCGAGGGCGGTGAGCAGGGCGCGCAGGTTCGGGGTACTTTCGCCACTGTCAACAAATACTCGTTCGGCCAACTGGTTCAGTCGCTTCCAAGCAGTGAAGAGCTTGACGGCGGTCTGCTCAATTTGGGCGGCCTGGGCCACCATATCGGCGGCAGAGTTCAAACATCCCACTCGCAGGGCTTCTTCGAGGGCCAGCTCCAGGTTGACACCGCTGGCTTCGAGCAGCTGCACCTGGTTGGCGGAGGCTAAATACTTGGAGAGATAGCGGGCTTCGGCGGTGACCTGCTTCAGGGTATCGAGGTCGGGGTTGAGCTCGACTTCGGTTTTGAGGGTGGTTTGGTGGACGGGGGGCAGTTTTTCCATCTCCTTCACCAGGGGCGCAATGTAGCGGCTGGGAATGGTATTGTCGGCAGCTTTTTCCCGCAGGGTTTCGGGGATCAGATCCGAGGTCATGGCGGCCCACTCGTTGGCCACCTGGCGCACTTCGCGACGGGTGATGTGGTCGCCCTTGCGAGCTGAGTCGCTGACCAGTTGCTGCACCTCGGGGGCGGCTTTGGCGGTTTCGACAAAGGCGCGCTTGCTGAACTGGTTCACCTCTTTGGGGGTGAGCATACCCGCGTCGAGCAGCTGGTCGGCGCTCTCGGCCAACTCGATCAGGTTGTAGGCATGGCTTTTGGTGATTTCGCGGTCTTTGAGCCAGTTGAGAAAGCCGGTGCCGCGCCCGTCGCCACCGCGCTTTTCGCGATCGCGCACCGTCCTCAAGATCCGCCCCCGCCAGATATCGGTTTGCAGGTCAAAGCGATCGCACACCTGCCAGGCCGCTTCCATCTGCTGATTGAACTCGTAGTCAGAAATATTTTCGTCGCTGGGGTCGGGCAGGGCAAAGGTGAGCTCCCCCGCCTGCATTGCTGACTCGATCGCCTCAGAAGAATAGGGCATTGCCGCCGTCATACCGTTGTTACCAATTTGCGCACAGGGTGTTTATTGTCCCACGTCTGTCCCTAACCTTGGGGCGGCGATGGCTAAATCGATGGCACGCTAGAGAACAGATGCTGATCGAGACCAGGGGGATACAACGATGGCGACGGTTACCCTGATTAGAGTCTGCCCTAGCCCAGCCTAGAGCCACCTTTGGGAACGAACTCTTATGTGCGGTGCTCAGCCCCCGGCAGTTGG
This sequence comes from Nodosilinea sp. LEGE 07088, assembly GCF_015207395.1. Taxonomy (GTDB): domain Bacteria; phylum Cyanobacteriota; class Cyanobacteriia; order Phormidesmidales; family Phormidesmidaceae; genus Nodosilinea. Next base: position 18,967 of record NZ_JADEWX010000003.1, on the reverse strand, counting down.
CCCAGAAACCCGGTTTCTCAGACTCGCGGCCCCTGCATTACAAAATGATGACGCCCCTGCTGGGGGCCAACCGTGCTAATGATACGATGACCAGGTGATTCCCCCGATTACGGTAAAAAATTGGTTAAACCATCCGTTTAGGAGCACCTATGACATCCCCAGCACTGCGGCGTCTTTCCCTAGGCGCGATCGCCCTGGTGTCGGCCAGTTCAGTGGCGATTGCCCCCGCCCTAGCCCAAGACACGAGACCGCTGACTGAGAATACCAACCTAATTCGCGGCTGTCGGCGACTCAACCAAGCGGCACAGATCTTTGACAACTCCGCCCTAGGGCCAACAACCAACCGCATTGGCACCCTGGCAGCGGGTACCCAGATCACCCTGACTGGCGTAGTGGCCTCGGGGCGAGCGCAGTTTTTCTTGGGTAGCGGTACCCTATCGTCAGTGCAGCCGGTGGGCTGGCTCAATGCAGGCAATCTGGGCCCCTGTGGCAGCACTCCACCGCCTACCACTAGGGCTTGCTTCAGGGCCAACTTTGGCTTAGTCGTGAGGTCGAGCCCGGCAACCGGGACGGTGATAGCAGGCTACAATGCTGGCGATAACATTTTTGCTAGCACCAACCCCCCGACCCAAAGCACAACCTCTGATGGCCGGATCTGGATGGCCACGACGATGTTTAATGGCAGCACAGGCTGGATTGCTCGGACTGGCCCCAACGGTGTTGGCAGCAACGTTACACCCCAGCCCTGTCCATAAATGCCTGAGGCGAGAAAGCCTTTGCATTAGCCTCTAGGGGTGGAGCAGCCAGCTTCACCCCAAAGCCATCGACAATCAGGCTAATCTGGGATAGAACATCTGTTCAGCATCCATGGCTTCACCTCCAACCCAATTATCTGGGGCTGGCTTAGCCCTCACCATTGAGCAGCAGGCGGCGCTGGAGGCTCTCAATGCCTTTGTGCAGGGGGACGAAAAGCTTTATCTGTTGACGGGCTACGCGGGCACCGGCAAGACCACGCTGCTGCAAGCCTTTATTCGCGAATTGCGCGATCGCGGCGATGAGCGCCCCATCGTGCTGAGCGCCTTTAGTAACAAGGCCACCAAGGTGTTGGCGGCAATGGCGGCCCAGTGGCGGCTCGATATTGACGCCATGACCTGCTGCAAGCTGCTGGGCCTGCGCCCCGTCATCAACGAAGACGACGGCAACCAGATGTTTGTGGTCGATCGCCAGCAGGCCAGCCAGATCGATCGCTACCGGTTGGTGATTGTGGACGAGTGCTCGATGGTCAACCAGGAGCTGTGGGAACTGCTGGTCAACGCCGTGTCAAACCTGTATCGGGGCACCCAGATTTTGTTTGTGGGCGACTCGGCCCAGCTGCCACCGGTCAACGAGCCTGAGTCGGCCTGCTTTCGCCAGATTATCCAGCGGTCTGAACTCACTGAGGTGGTGAGGTATGGGGGGGCGATCGCTGTCATTGCCGAAGATATTCGGCGTAATTTAGAGCGCGATCGCCTGCCTGGCTTTGCCAGCGATACCAATGCCGACAACACCGAAGGCTGTTTTGTACTGCCCCGCCCCGCCTGGCACGAGCTGCTCATTCGCGCCTTTACCAGCCCCGCCTACCAGGCCAACCCCGATCAGGTGCGGGCCCTGGCCTACACCAACCGCCGGGTGGCCCAGCTCAACCAGCTCATTCGCAGGGCAATCTACGGCCCCAATGCCCTTCGGTTTGTACCTGGTGAGCGACTAATTGCCGTCACTCCCTGCCTCGAAGACGATGCGATCGTGTTGCCCACCTCTGCTGAATGCGAGGTGCTGCACATCGCTCGGGCCCGCGAGGGCGAGTGGCCCCTGTGGATTTTAGAGGTCGAGACCGAAACCGGGGATTTTAAAACGCTGCGGGTGCTGCACGAGTCGGGCCAGGGCGAGTTCAAAACCAATCTCGACTTTCTGGCCAAAGAGAAGCGCTGGATGGAGTTTTGGGACTTGCAACAGCGCTTCCACGCAGTGGACTACGCCTATAGCCTCACCATCCACAAAAGCCAGGGGTCTACGTTTCAAGATGTGTTTGTGGATGTGCCCTCCATGGCCGCCAACCGCAACGTGATTGAGCGCAATCAGCTCTGCTATGTGGCCTTTACCCGCGCCGCTAAGCGGTTGTTTTTGTATCAATAAACTCTAAGATCAGATCATTGTGCCGATCAGCTAATCGCCAACCACCCCGGCCTGGTGACGCTGTAACGCGATCGCAGACCTTGCCTCAACGATCCCAGGCATAACAAGCGCAATCGCACCCGGCCGTACCCTGCTTTACGGTTCACCCCACCGTTGGTACGGGAGGTAAGCTCGCCATCGCAGTAGGGTTCCTCCCACTGGAGCATACCGGGGCGCTGACGCACCATAGTAACTGTACACAGCGAGAGCGCAAATGCTTGACCTGAATCCCTTTCACAGTTTGCAAAGGCAAGTACCAGGAGGATTAGAATCCATGATTATTCGTCGCTACTTAGACCCCATTACCGAGATCAACGCCATTCGTCGCCAGATCAACGACGTGTTTGGTGAACTCACCACCGAAGCCCTGACCAAAGCCGATTGGGCCCCAGCAGTGCGCCTGATTGACCAGGGCGATGAGTTTGTCCTCACCACCTACCTCGCCGGGGTACTTTCCGCCGACTTAGATGTGCAGGTAAGCGCAGATACGGTATCTATCTCAGGCACCCGCAACCAGCCCGCCCCCGTCGAAGATGAGGTCAAGGTGCTCTACGACGATACCCGCTACGGCAGCTTCCATCGCCTTGTGAACCTGCCCGACGCCGTGCAAAACGATCAGGTAGCGGCCCACTTTACCGATGGGGTGCTCACCCTTACCCTGCCTAAGGTGGTCGAAGCCCGCAACAAGGTAGTCAAAATTAGCCTGGGCGACACGGCTAGCCCTGCCCTTGAAGCAGGCGAGGCCGAGGCATAGGATCAGCTATTGATCCTTGAGGGTTTGTCATGATGACCAGGGGAAGGCATTGCCTTCCCCTTTTTTATGGGTTTCTAAGGCTGGGGCTTTTCGAGATCGGCATCACCGATGGTAAACGTAACCGACAGAGGGCTGGCCACCCGTTTTGATGCCTGGCGCAGCTCTAGCCCAACGATGAGCCCATCGTCGTCGTAATCGAGAATAAGGTTAGGCGAAATGCGAGCGGTCTCGCCGACTGCGCTATTGTTAAAGGCAATTTGCAGGATATCGCGATCGGGGTCGTAGGTAATCTGCATAGGGCAACGGCAACGGGCGATAGGGGCAGTACGATAGCCGCATCATAGAGTGTTTCGGCTTCGATAGTTTACCCTTTGCCCCCTGGTAAAGACCTAGACTGTTGGGGATTAAATCGGCGGGGCCAAAATAACACCCGCAGTAGCAGGCCGATAGATTGCAGTTCACCAGGGCTATCCCAACGCTTCCACTGGCCAGGGCGACAAAACAAGAGGGTCACTAGCGATCGATAGCTAACCGGGTCGATCGCGCTAAACCGCACCCTCACCCGAGAATAATCCGTCTCGTCTTCAAGCGCGATGATGGTACCCGTTAGCGCGATCGCCTCTTCAGCGATGTCGATATCTACCGGCATCCCCACTACCAGAGGACCAGTTGGGGTGACCCTCTGGGTAAGGTCTACCTCCACACCGCCTTCTGACATTTGGGTTGTAGTGCCCCACCAAGGCTTACCCAAGGGGGGCATAGAGTCCTGTAGGGCAGATTCCTCGGGTGGGCGCGGCGATAGCCTCACCACCCGGCGCAGGTCAACCCAGACATCAGGGTCAGGACGAGGTACATCCAGCAAGACCAGCAGCGCCACAGCCAGCAGCGCCAGGTTATAGGCGCTCCAAACCCATCCCAGGGCTAGACCTTTGGGATAGGTGCTGTAGTAGTCACTGCCCCCAATCATCGCCAGGCAAAGCCCCAAATTTCGCCACAGGCTGACGGCCATCAGGCCAAACATCACCACTAGCGGCCATCCCAGGCCCCAATTAAACTGAAACCTTTGGCTAGACGTGCCCTTAGGGGTAACTTGGAACCCCTTGGCAAAGGGGCGGATCATCGATTGCACCACCGTTGCCACTAGAGGAAATACCATTACTAGAGAGTAAATATCTGACAGCAGAGCCGAACGGGAATGATCATTCAGCCAGGCAAATACGGTGAGCTGCACCAAGTAGTAGGGTAAGAGGAAATACAAAACCTCTTGGGTATTGGCTTGAATGGGTACCACATTGAGAAACGAATAGGCCAGGGGCATAAATAACAGCACCAGTCGAGGCACACTGCCAAACTGGTTCATCAACCCCTCTAAATGCCCTAGTCGCTGAATCGGCGTCAGGCCTGAAATGGTCAGGGGATTGGAGTCAATAAAAAATGCCTGGAGCGTACCCCTGGCCCACCGCACCCGTTGGGTGACATGGGCGGAAATATCCTCAGCCGCTAGGCCCGCACTGAGCTGCTCATCCAGATAGATCACCTCGTTGCCCTTGGCGGCTAGCTGCACGGCAGTAAAATAGTCTTCGCTGAGCGACTCGGTGACAAAGCCGCCGTTATCTTCTAGGGCACTGCGGCGCACAATCAAGGAAGTTCCAGCACAGACCACACTGCCTGAGCCGTCTCGCATGGGCTGAATCTGCCGATAGAAGACTTCTTCATCTGGGGTCAGAACCCCTTCCAAGCCCAGATTGCGGGCGACCGGGTCGGCATTATAAAAACTCTGGGGGGTTTGTACCAGCCCTACCTTTGAATCTTGAAAGAAGCCAACGGTACGACAGAGGAAGTTGCGAGTCGGCACAAAATCGGCATCAAAAGAAGCAATCAAGTCTCCAGGGGGCCTACCCTGCACTCTGGTGTACTCGATAGCGTGGTTGAGATTACCCGCCTTGGCATGGTCATTATTAGGGCGGATCACGTACTCGCACCCCAGGTCTGCGGCTAGATCGCGAACCTCAACGCGGTGAGTATCGTCGAGTAGATAGACGGTTTTGCGAGGATAATCCATGGCTTGGCAGCCGATAATGGTGCGCCGCAAAATAAAAGTCGGTTCATCGTAGGTGGGAATAAACACGTCTACCCAGGGCTGGTAGTGGCCCTGAATGACCTCTTGCTCAAGCCGATCGGCTTGGGGGCGGCGATCGCGCACCAGCAGCAGCAGTAGCAATTGGATGATGCCTAGGGACAGCCCAAATAGCTCAACCCCCAGCAGTAATAAACTGAGGGTTCCCTCCAGGGGAGTAGCCAAGTTGAGGGTAGATAGGCAGCGCCACAGCAGATAGCGCACCATCAACGTCAGCAAAATACCGATCACAATGCACCGTGACCAAGGACGAGGACGCGGAGAGAGCCGGATAACAGTGTAGGCCACCAACAGTAGGACTACCGTCGGGGCCAGCAGATATTGAACCGTTACCACTGGTGCCCCAAGCCATAGAGGAGGCTGATTTTGCCATGCCTGGAGTTGGTTAAAGATGTAGGTGATGCGGACTTCACCAGCGAACCAGGCGATCACAATAGCCGCCGCCAGCCCTACCATGGCTACCATGGTCAAAGTAGCCCAGCGGATGGCAAAGCGAGATCTGGTTTTGTCAGGGGGTTTAGATGCAGACCTGGATGAAAACGCCATGGCAAGACAGGGTAGACAACACGGTGATCTCAGGCAGGGCGGACTCAGACTCTAGGGCAATGGCGGCCCCATGCTCAATTGTGTCTGATTCTGTTGAAGGCCATAGGAGCTAGCCCAGATGACAACGCGGCTGGTTACGAGTCTGCTGCGTTGCCGGTTAATCCAGCCCGATTAAACCATGAGCTAACGCAATCCCCTAGGAGCACCTGGAAAGGCTAGCCTCATAGCTCTAATAACTTGGGCGATCGCGCTTCCGGTGGCCCAGGGGCAATCGCCTGTCGTAGGCTATCGTGGCCAAAACTATAGCCACCTCCCACGCGCCGCAGCAGCCCTGCCGTTACCATCGCATCGAGCCAGGTGCGCCCCGCTAAAGGTAAGCCCTTGCCCCCAGCCAGTAGCAGCCGCAGCACGGCGTGCTGCACCGCAAAGGATAGCCACAGCGCTGTGGCTATCAGCACCGCTAACATCAGTCGAGCGCGAGCCATGGGCAGCAGCGCCAGGGGTAGCTGTCCACTGACTATCGCCGGCAAGACCACCACCAGCACCAGCACTCCTCCCCAGAGGGCGACCAGCAGCATGGTATTGCGCAGCGCCAGGGTAATGTCTTGATTCGGAGCCTGACGGCCCTGGGCGACTCCCGGCAGCCCACTGCGCAGTAACCCGACCAACCCCAAGCCCCAGCCGATGGTCGCACCAACCACCCCTGCCCCGCCAAAGGCGGGCATACCCAGCCCTAGGGGAGTCAGCAGCAGCGCCGCTAAGGTGCCTAGCCCTAGCCCTAGCCCCAAACTCAGCAGGCCGCAGACCAGAACCAAGGTGCCCAAACGAGCTGGGGGGGCGATCGCCAGCCCCAGCCGCAGGTAGGGAAAATTCTCTAGATCGATCTGAGAGGCCATCAGCCCTAGGGCTAGCCCCAGCAGCAGGTTACCCCCCACCAGCCCCATCACCAGGGCGATCGCCAGCCCCACCAGCAGCCGATACACCCCCTGACGCTTGGCGGGCAGCCACAGTCGCTGGAGATCATCTAGATAGAAAATTCGAGGCCGCTGATCGAGCTGTTGCCCCAGCCAGGTCAACGCTGTCCGATTCTGAGCTGGTTGGCCTTTCGCCTCAGCTAGGCCCTGCTGGATATACCGCTGCACCAGCTCGGCGCGGCTGCGAATGGGTGGGTCTGCCGGGTTTTTGAGGGCAATTAGCAGATTGAGCAGCAGAGGTAGGCGAGCCAGCTGCTGCAATACCTTGCTGCCCTTAATCGTCGGCCATAGATCAGGGCAATTTTGAGCCAGCACATAGTCCTTGACCTGCTGGGCCGCCAGCGGAATGATATGCACCCCGCAGTTGAACTGGTCAAAGATCAGCCCGGAGGACTCCATTACCTGACGACGACAGCAGAGCAGGGCGGTCTGGTTGGGGTTGGTGCGCAGCAAGGCTTCGAGGGCGGCGGCACATTTTCGCTGTTGGGCAGTAGGGAGATGGTCAAACCCATCGACCAGCAGCGTCAGCTGAGCGGTATCGACCCAGGTACCGGCGCTGGCCCTGGTCACCCGGTACTGATGCCACAGCGTGACAATCAACCACTCCCGCATCGACTCACCGGCCCAGGCCGACACATCGAGCAATACTGGCACCGGCCCGCCCTGCTTCAGCAATCGATCGCCGATGGCCAGCAGCGTATGGGTTTTACCCACCCCAGCGTCACCTAAAATCAGCAGTCGGCCATCGATACCGTCGCGCTGAAACAGCTTGACGATCGCCTCTGTCGAGGTCAACACCGGGTTGTCTTGGCGACCAAACTGTAGTCCCCATACCCGATAGTTTAGGGGAATGTCGCGGCGAGGTATCACCAGCGGCAGCCCTGTTCGGTGGGCCGCGATCTGGCTACCCACAACCTGAGCCAGCGATCGCAGCTCAGCCGCCGCAGGTGCCTGGCCCGGAATCAGCGATCGCAGGATAGTAGTAACCATAAGAGCAAAGGTCTCAACCCAAATAGTAGAGCCTAGTAGCGTGGCACAGTTCTATCGACCATAAGGGCGTAGGCATCGATGCCACCCGTCACATTTTTGAGCTGGGTAAAGCCCTGCTGGGCCAGCCAGCCGCACATCTGGGCCGAGCGCATACCGTGGTGGCAGAGCACAATGGTCTCGCGATCGCGCTCAAAACGACTGTGAATAGTCTCTGACCAGTGGCCAAACTCACTCAGGGGCAGATTGACAAACCCCGCTAGGCTGGCGAGCGCTAGCTCACTCGGCTCACGCACATCGATCAGCTGGAGGTCACCGTCTCCCTCAGCTAGGCGCTGGGCAAGGGCCTCAACGCTGAGGGGTTCAAAAGGGGCGGCATGGGAAGAAACTGTCATAGGTCAACTCTAGGACTACTAGGTCGTTGGGATAGCCCCGTGCGCTCAGTCAAATTTACGCCACCTTAACCCATCCACCCGGAAAAATGATATACCGTGGGCACAATCTGCCCCTTATTCTCCGGTGCCTCCATGCCGATAGAAGCGATAAAAACCATTGGCCTAATTGGCGGCATGAGCTGGGAGTCATCGATTGAATACTACCGCATTCTCAACCAATCCATCCGCGCCCACTTGGGCGGACTGCACTCCGCCAAGATCATCATGTTCTCTGTTGATTTTGCCGACATTGCTGCCATGCAGCATGCCGAACACTGGTCAGATCTAACCGATATTTTGGTCGAAGCCTCCCAAAAACTGCAAATGGCCGGGGCGAGCATGGTGCTGATCTGCGCCAACACGATGCACCGGCTAGCCGACGATATCGAAGCCCGTATCTCCATTCCGCTACTACATATTGCCGATACCGCCGCTGACCAGATCAGCGCCCAGGGCTTGACGCGGGTGGGGCTGCTGGGCACCAAATTCACCATGGAAGAAGACTTTTATCGCCAGCGCTTACTCAACCGCCATGGCTTAGAGGTGCTCGTGCCCGATCTGCCCGAACGAGATGCCCTACACCGCATCATCTACGACGAGCTGTGCCAGGGTCAGTTTGGGGCCGAGTCGCGCCAGACGGTGCTCAACCTCTGTCAGCACCTCGTGAGCGCTGGGGCCGAGGGCATCATCCTGGGCTGCACCGAACTTGAGCTACTTGTCGGGGATGCTACGGCAGCGGTGCCACTGTTTCCCACCACCCGCATTCATGCCGAAGCCGCTGTTAACTTAGCCCTGGGCTTATAGGCCATATCGGCTTAAATATTTCCATGGCCTAAACTTTCTCTGACTTGAAGCTGTCGGCGGTATCTTGAGGAAAGTTTCGCTCCAGATCCATGACAGTGACGCCCCTCCCCAAACACCGCCTACAGCCGCGTCTGATTGCCCTGATTGTGGTGTCGATGCTGGCGATCGCAGTGAGCCTGCTGCTGTGGCAGGAGAGCGGCCCGATCAGCCCTCCCTGGGAGGTGCTGGAGAATATCGTCATTACCCTCATGGGTGAATATCCCGACAAGCCTAAGAGCCCCCTAGGGCGAGTGCTGCAATTGCTCCTGCTAATCTCGGGCACGTTTATCTTTGGGGCCATCAGCGGTAAGATTTCCTCCATCTTTGTCACCCGTGCCCTGCAATCGGAGACCGCGTTGAGCATATTTAAAGACCACATCATCCTCTGCAACTGGAACGATAAAGCGGCAGGCATTATCGACCAGCTATTGGAGGGCAACAAAGCCGACCCCATCGATATTGTCGTGGTGTCAGCGGCGGCGGTAGGCGAAGCGGGCCGCGATCGCCCCGCTAGCGGCCGAGTGCACTTTGTCCAAGACGACCCGACCCACCATGCCACCCTAGAGCGCCTACAGGCCTCCCAGGCCCAAGCCGTGATCTTACTGGCCGATGAGGAGGCCGAAGCCCCCGATGACAAAAATGCCCTCATTGCCCTGGCAATCAAGCATTTAGAGCATATTCCCGGCCAGCAAAGAGATATTCACGTGATTGCCGAGTTGGTTAACCTCAGCCGTCGTCGCCATTTGCAAGAGGCTGGAGTAGACGAGGTGGTGTCAGCCCGCGACTACAGCGCTGGCATCATTGCCCAGAGCGCCATGTTTAGGAACATGTCAGTGGTCTACCAGCAGTTGCTCACCTACTCTGATGACTCCAACGAGTTTTATTTCATTGCCCCAGGCCAATACCCCAACCACCTTTGGGGCAAGACCTTTACCGAGCTCAGCCACTGGGTAAGCACCTACAGCACCACCCGCCAGCCCGACAATCCGCTGCTCTTATTGGGGGTACGGCGAAGCAACGGCGACATTCTGCTCAACCCCAAAGCTCAGTCTTTTGATCGGCTTACCGCCGACGATGCCTTGGTGGTGATGGCCTTTAGAAAGATTGACCGGATTGATTAGGTAGGCTGAAAAATAATGGTACACCTGCTCAGCTTCATTAATTAGACAGAGATGCCCAGTCGAGCACATTTCCATAGACCCTGCTCTAGCTGTAGCTAGAGCAGGGTCTATGGCTGCCCAAGCTAAATAGCCCGGCGAAAGCTAAAACCCCGCGTCGAGGATCCCTAATAGCGATCGTTTATGAGTCTCAGCCCCACTCATATTACGATCCGTTAAGGTTTATAGGGGGTAGCGATAAGAGCTGAAATCTCTCGCTATAGACTGGTCAAAGATTAGGAAACCCTTACTGTATAGACCGTTTTGACCTCCCTTTGGGGGACTCCTTAAGGTCGTCAAACCCAGTCGTGATCCACATTGGAGTTTTTATTCAATGTCCCATTCTGTCAAAATCTACGATACCTGTATTGGCTGCACCCAGTGTGTGCGCGCCTGCCCCACCGATGTACTAGAAATGGTGCCTTGGGATGGCTGTAAGGCCGGGCAAATTGCCTCATCCCCCCGCACTGAAGATTGTGTTGGCTGCAAGCGCTGTGAAACCGCCTGCCCTACCGACTTCTTGAGCATCAGAGTTTATCTAGGTGCTGAAACCACCCGCAGTATGGGTCTAGCCTACTAGCCTATCTCTGCCATCTCAGTTCTGTGTTGATATAGTTGTCGCCACCAAACATCTCTCCCGATGATTCACGTCTTCAGGAGAGATGTTTACGTTTGATTGTCCCTCTCCCACCTTGCCTATACAAGCGACCAAGGATTACGTATAGCCATCGCCACGAAGGTTAGGACGTTTCCCTAGTAACCTACCGGCGATGGCTATACGCCAGTTCGCTGCCCTAGTTTTTGGGGTTGGCGATTGTCTATGTCCTAAGCGAACTGACCAACGCTATAAATTCAAACTTTAGAAAGAAGAATTGGTTGGCTCAAATAGTTAATTAGTTAATTCGACTTGGCTATCATCTCCAATCATAAATCGCAACGCCATCGGTCGACGAGGCGCTTCCGTCAAACTAGCCCGTTGACCAATTAGGCTATCGACAATGCGCTGCTGCACACCAATAACCTTGGCATCTGCTAGCAAGACACTGTGCTCAAGATCGGAATCAATTAGAATTACTCGGTCAGCAATACTGCTATAGGGGCCAATGAAACAGTTCTCCAAGTGACAGTCTTGGCCAATCACAACTGGTCCACGAATGGTACAGTTAGTAACTTTAGAGCCGCTACCTATCTTGACGCGGCCTGAGATTCGGCTTTGACTATCTACTTCACCTTCAATAGCCGTCATAGGACAGTCATCCAAGATAATCTGATTGGCTTCCAACAGGTCATCTTTCTTACCAGTGTCCAGCCACCATCCATCTAGTTGACAAGCATCTACACGCTGCTCTTTCTCAATCATTGTTTGAATAGCATCAGTAATCTCCAGTTCTCCGCGTGCTGAAGGAGATATCTGGTCGATCGCAGCATGAATCTCTGGACCAAAAAAGTAAACTCCTACGAGAGCCAAATCGGAAGGGGGAACCTTAGGCTTTTCAACTAAGCTGACTACCTGCCCACTTTCCGTTACCTTAGCCACACCAAAAGCTGTAGGATTAGCTACCCGCTTTAACATAATCAGAGCATCAGAGCGGTTATCATGAAACTGCTGTAGAAAGCTCCCTAAACTGTCTTGGATTAGGTTGTCCCCCAGGTACATAACGAAAGGGCTATTCTTTAAGAAGGATCGCGCAATTTTTACTGCATGGGCCAGGCCTTCAGGCTTATCCTGCAGGATATACGTGATTTTAGCTCCAAAAAGCTCTCCGTTTCCTGTTTTATGTTGAATTTCGGCGCCAGTCTCAGGACTAATAATAATCCCAATTTCAGTAATACCAGCAGCAACAATACTCTCAATTCCGTACCATAAGATTGGTTTATTAGCGACTGGCACTAATTGCTTAGCACCAGTATGAGTTAGAGGGCGGAGTCGAGTCCCCTTTCCTCCCGATAAAATAAGTGCTTTCATAAGTATTAAATCTAAATTACTTTGCCATATAACTCTGTCAGCATGCTCCGGAGTGAGTCTCGCCAATAGGGCGCTTTAGCTCCTAGAATACCCGCTATTTTCTCACACCCCAGCACTGAGTAAGCAGGACGCTGTACGGGAGAAGGAAATTCTGCCGTAGTAATCGGCTCGACTTGTTTCAGCTTAAGAGAAAATCCTAACTGCTCAGCTGTTTCAAAAATCGCGATCGCGAAATCATACCAACTCGTCACCCCACTGTTTGTAAAATGGTAGATTCCGTACATATCTTCTCCAAGTAGGGGGATCAAGTTCACAATAGCTTGCGCAATATCTTGGGACCAAGTAGGCGTTCCTACTTGGTCATAAACGACTCGCAGTTGCTCTTTATCTTGGCCGAGACGCAACATAGTTTTAACGAAATTACCTCTACCGCTTGCCCCATGAACCCAAGCAGTACGAAGAATTAGGCTACGGCTGCATTCTTGTAATACTAGCCTTTCCCCCGCCAGTTTCGTTCGCCCATAGCACCCCAAAGGATTACATATATCCTCTTCTCGATAAGGTACACATTGTTGACCATCAAATACGTAGTCAGTAGAAATATGTATCAAGCTAGCTCCTAATTGATTAGCAGCTTGGGCTAAACACTCGGGAGCCTTGGCATTAATAGCATAAGCTAGCTCTGGCTCATTCTCGGCCTTATCGACAGCCGTATAAGCAGCAGCATTAATAATAACTTCAGGCTTAAAGGAAGCCACCTGAGTAGAGATAGCACTTGGCTGGCTTAAATCTATGGCAGTGCGATCGCAAGCCCACAATTCTACTGCAGGATCAGAAGCCAAAAGCCTACACAACTCTTGACCAACTTGACCTGAAGCACCTGTTAGCAATATCTTCATTAATCATAGACCTCAGCTGCGTTAAGTGATTTACCCGCCCGGTCTTTAGTCGAAAGAATTGGTTCTCGTCCCTCCAAAGGCCAGTCAATGCTTAGTTCAGGAGCATCCCAAAGAATACAGCGCTCATATTCAGGAGCATAATAGTCTGTCGTTTTATAAAGCACTTCTGCCACATCTGAAAGCACTAAAAAGCCGTGGGCAAAGCCGGGTGGAACCCAAAGTTGACGAAAGTTTTCAGCACTTAGTGTACAACCGACCCACTGACCAAAGCGAGGAGAGTCACGGCGAATATCTACGGCTACATCAAAGATCTCCCCAGCAACCACTCTTACCAACTTACCCTGGGGCTGCTGAATTTGATAATGCAGACCTCTCAAGACATCTTTTTCAGACCGTGAGTGATTATCTTGAACGAAATTAAATTCCGTATCTGATGCAGAAGAAAAGCTTCTCTGATTAAAGCTTTCAAAAAAAAATCCCCTCTGATCTTTAAATACCTTTGGCTCAAACAAGCAGACTTCTGGCAACTTCATTAAGTTTGTTTTCATAAAATTCTCAATCTTTCCTATAAATACATTTTCATCATAACGCTGCCTGGATACGTAGAATATGCTTGTTTAGGTAAATAAATAGGCAACAAGATAAAAGACTTCAAAGAAACTCAATAGCAGCCACAAGGTAATACGAGGAATTAAAGAAAAATCCTAAAAAATCGCATATATACAATGATTAAATAGCTTATTCATTGCGATCTATGGCTACTAAAAATGATTAAAATTTATAAATATCCTCATAATATTTTTGGTAATCTGCTGATAGCAAAGGCATCCACCAATCACGATTCTCAAGATACCATTTCACAGTTTTTCTTAGCCCTTCCTCCAGAGTAACACTAGGTTGCCAACCTAAGTCTGCTCGAATTTTACTGATATCCATCGCATAACGACGATCATGGCCAGGGCGGTCTTTAACATAAGTGATTAACTGTTGAGTAGGTCGCACAGGTAAATCCTGAGCCAACTCATTCATCAACTCGCACAGTAGATTGACCAAATCAATATTTTTCACTTCTGCTTGGCCACCGATGTTATATGTTTCTCCAGGGGAAGCTTTGCGAAGTACTGAATCCAAAGCACTGCAATGATCTTCTACAAACAACCAGTCGCGAACATTTTGACCATCACCATAAATAGGTAAAGGTTTGCCTAGCAACATGTTGACGCACATCAACGGGATTAATTTTTCTGGAAAATGGTAAGGACCATAATTATTAGAGCAATTGGTTATGAGAGTAGGCATACCATAGGTATGGTAGTAAGCTCGCGCTAGATGATCACTCCCTGCCTTAGTTGCCGAATAAGGACTATTCGGAGAATAAGGCGTAATTTCACTAAATGCTAAATCATTAGGACCTAAACTACCGTAAACTTCGTCAGTTGAGACGTGCAGAAACCGAAAATGATCAGGCTTATGCTTAGCTTCCCAATAAGAACGAAAAGCTTCTAGAAGAGTAAACGTTCCTAACACATTAGTACGCACAAATGCCTCAGGTTCCGAGATAGAGCGATCTACGTGAGACTCTGCCGCAAAATGTACTAATGTATCAACATCGTACTCTTTAAGTACGCTTTCAACGGCCGCACGGTCGCAGATATCGCCCTCAATCAAATCTACGTTGGCATCAACTAATAGATTTTTCAAGTTAGACTTATTACCAGCATAGGTAAGAGCATCTATAATAATGATCTTTCCTTGGGGGTAGTGGCGGTGCCAATAATGAGCGAAGTTTGAGCCGATAAACCCCGCTGCACCAGTTACAAGTAGTCTATCCAAAGCCATGGTAGCCTCTCCAGCAAGATCTAATGAATACGGTGATGCCCTTAAGGTCGCATCGATTACTAACTCGACAATCCTATTCGAGAAATGTTGATATCTATAACCAAAGTCCAGAGATAAGTAATAATTTCATCATTACTCTACAAAGCAACTTGCATAACTATTAAATTCTTTAGGAGCATTAGACTTTAGGGCCTGACTGCCTGACAGAAGTGGTTGAAAGGCTTGAAACCTCGTGACGCGAGGTGGAAAAGGTGAGTTGACATGAGACGCTGAAATTGGTGTCATCTCAGGGTCTGTACCATGTCAGCCACCTGGCTGCCTGACACAAGTGCCTCAAAGTACTGATATCTCGTTGTTTCATGGTTGGAGCCTAGATCTTAATCCTGGGGTTGGAAGCCTTGATGTAGAGTCCTTTCGCGGACAGGCTGGCAACGAGAAATCAAGGGTTTCCGGAGAGGTGTCAGGCAGCCAGTTAGTTACCTCCCAAATGCCTAATAGGGGTAGAGCAGTATGAGTTTACCCTAGTCGTCAGGTTTCCCTCAGCAACTCCGCTAGTATCACTTCGGGTTCAAAACTTAGCCCATTGCTGTTCGGTGTTCCCTGTTAAACCAGCTAACTCAGCCTTAGCCACGGCAATATTCAAGCTACACGTCGATTGCACAGCCTCTCCGGGTCAATACTCCAGACAAAAATTCTCCCTCCATATTGCCTGTAAGCCAGAGCCTACGTCGCCCAAAGTGTTTAAAGCAATGTCAGCCTGAAAGCTAACCTTGATTCAAATAGGCGATTGCTGGAGTGACTGCCCCGTAAGCCTTATAGCTTCGTTGCTAAAACTGTCCGGACTGTTGCCAGGTAATATAGCAACCATAGGCAACGATTGTGATCTAAACTACGTTTGCTTCACAACATCCTCAATCTTTAGCAAATTCGGCCTACTTAATCCTTGAAAGAAATCCGCTAAGCACGTTCACAACTAGCGTTGAGACATTCTGCGATATTAAAGCATCTCGCCATAGCTGCTTACCATCTTGAAAATTTCATCCTAATACAACTCTACTCAGAAATCTTCTGGCCTTTCCAGTATCTTCTACATCGGTAATGCTATGGACAAGCTTGTTTAAAGACCCACTGATAAAGATAGCAGTAAGCTATGGTGTGGGCATATTCTCTATATCAACTGTTGGGAGAACACAATACCTATGATTATTGACGCGCGATCGCTCCCCGCCGACGAGATCCTAGAGAGCCATATCTGTATCGTTGGGGCCGGTCCCGCTGGGCTGACTATCGCTCGAGAGTTTGCTAATCAAGATTTTACAGTTTGCCTCGTCGAAAGTGGTGGTTTTGAGTTTGATAAAGAGACACAGGCTCTGAGTGAAGGCACTGTAGTCGGTGATCCCTATCCTGTAGTACATGAAACAAGGCGGCGCCAGCTAGGAGGAACAGCCCACTGCTGGGAAGGTCAGAGTGGCTACCAAAAATATGGTTGGCGCTGTTTGCCTCTAGACCCCATCGATTTTGAGCAACGAGACTGGGTACCTAACAGTGGCTGGCCATTTAGCAGATCTGACCTAGATCCTTTCTACGAACGAGCACAGACTGTTTGTCAAATTGGGCCCTATAGCTACGACGCTGATTATTGGCAAGGCAAGAACGCAAGACCTCTATCATTTAAAACTGATCGTGTTACTACTGGTATCAGCCAATATGGTCTACGCGATCCGTTCACAACCGAGTACCCAAACTCTCTCCGGCAAACTCCCAACATCACGACGCTAATACATGCTAATGTCTTGAACATTGAGGTCAACGAATCTGGACAGAAAGTAACACGTCTGCAGATTTCAACTCTGCAAGGTAAGCAATGTTGGATTAAAGCTAGTCATTTCATTTTGGCAGCTGGAGGTATGGAAAATGCTCGCCTCTTATTAGTATCTAATCGACAATATCCTGCTGGAGTAGGGAATCAACATGATGTTGTCGGTCGATACTTCATGGATCGACCTATTTTAAGTTGCGGCATAATTCCGTACAAATCAACAATATTCAATCAAACCGATTTATACGATATTTTTCCTACAAAGCAAGGGCCTGTAATGGCTCACATTAAGCTATCAGAAGCTACAATGCGCCAAGAGGGTCTAATGAATAATGGGGCCCAACTTTTCCCACGGCCTCTGCCACATCAACGAGAAGCAACTTTAGCATTACGAGAACTAATCGCAAGCCTACGCCATAGGAAGCTTCCCAAAGATATGGCTAAGCATCTTGCTATCATTAGCCGGGGTAGTGATTATGTCGTCTCGGCTAGTTTTTGGGCCGCCATTCGAAATATTCCTGGCTTTCATAGAGGTGATTGGTCTTACTTACCTTACGAAAAGAGTCGTTTCTCTAGACTTGAGGTTTTCTATCAACTAGAGCAAGCTCCAGACAGAAATAATCGAATTGTTCTGAGTAAAGAGCGTGATTCTCTGAACCTTCCCAAGACCGAAATCCATTGGCGGCTTAATGAGATAGACATCAAAAATGCCATCCGGATTCAAGAAATTTGGGCTGAGGAGCTAGATCAGGCAGGTATTGGTGAATTGAGGTTCACCCGAGACTGGACTAAACAAGTATTTGAGAAAACTGCTATGCATCACCACATTGGCAGCACTAGAATGCACAATAGTCCCAAGAAAGGTGTAGTAGATTCTAATAGTAAAGTCCATAATATATCTAACTTATTTATTGCAGGATGTTCAGTATTTCCTACTTCTGGGTACTCTAATCCAACCCTTACCATGATTGCCCTATCTTTGCGCTTGGCAGATCATGTGAAGCAATTAGCCTGTTGACATAGCTATAATTTTTCGGCCAAATAAAAAATAAGATCTACTATAGGAATAAAAGCTCAATGGTGACAGTCGGTATTGTTGGAGCTAGTGGCTTTGTAGGAAGTCGAATCGTTGAAATACTTCATGATAAAGGAATAGCAGTACGTCCTATTGCGCGTCGAGCCGACAGTCTCGAAACTTTTTCTAGAATAGGACTTAACAGCTATGTAGCTAATGCCTTTGACCAATCCGCTCTAAGGGAAGCCTTCGCAGGTTGCGATGTAGTTGTTCATTCCGTTTTAGGCAGTCCTGGATTAATTAGAGGCAGTGTTAGGCCTATGTATCAGGCTGCGCAGCAATCTGGCGTGCGCCGAATCATATATCTTAGTTCGATGATTGTGCATACTTCTGCGCCAGCGGAGGGCACAACGGAAGCAACTCCACCCGTTAGACACCAACCTAGATTCCCTACTCATATAGCCAAAGTTGACGCAGAAGAAAGGCTCTTAAAAATGCGGCAAACCGGGGATGTTGAGGTAGTAATTTTTAGGCCAGGAATAGTATTTGGACCACGATCTCGTTGGGTTGTCGAGCTCACAAATCAACTTCAGAATGGTACAGCCTATTTCATCAATGATGGCAGTGGTATTTGCAATACAGTTTATATAGACAACTTAGTTCATGCGATCCACCTGTCACTAGAAAAACCAGGAATAGATGGTGAAGCATTCTTCGTTGGCGATCAAGAAAAAGTCACTTGGCGTGATTTTTATCAACCTTTTGCCAACGAACTTGGCATTAATCTTCAAGATATTCCCCAACTATTTCCTCCTAGTTTTAGTCATAGTCAACAAAAAGAATGGATTCGCGCCATCCAAGAATCTGAAACGATACAAAGAAGTCTAGCTTTGATACCAGATGGCACTAAGAAATATCTTAAGAAAATTTTCAAGAAACCATCATTATCGTCAGCAGAAAGGTCATTAGCTCCTGTAGAATCATCACCAACGCCTGTGATCACCGAGATGATGAGTGTTTTGCAACAATCTTCATATAAATTACCCCTAAATAAAGCGAAGGATATGTTGGGCTATGAACCCATAGTTTCCTTTAATGATGGCTGTCAACGTTCAATCAAATGGTTAAAAGGAGTCAATCAATTAGCGTGCATGAGTTAATATTTACACATGATTAATATTTGACATATTGCCGATTCTAGAACGAAGTGCAACACCTAGAAGCTTTCCACAGAGGGGCTCATAGGATAGTCTGATGTCTACCACAACAAAAAGACACCCTATGAGCTATATCCAGCTTAGCGCTTCTGAACGAAATAAAGTTTACGAATTGAGAACTACGACAGCATTGTCCATCCGGGGCATTGCTCGCCAACTCGGACGAAGT
>NZ_JADEWX010000034.1 GCF_015207395.1 Nodosilinea sp. LEGE 07088 | reverse complement strand
ATATGCGCTCGGTCACGCGTCCGATAGGGAACTGTCTGAGCCTCCCGAAGTTCACTTAACGTGCGGTCTTCTTCCTCGGTCAAAATGATGCGTAATGGGGCGGGCATTTGAGGGCACTCTGGCTACCCTGCTATCTTACATTTAATCTCAACTGCCTACTTATTGGCCTGGTGTTGGTGCGCAACCGGGCAGGGTTTAACCAGTATGGGATGTTGCTGTTGGCGACTGCGGGGGCGATCGCGCTAGGTGCCATCGCTTGGCATATCTACCAATGGCGTCGGGCGAAGACCTTCATTACCCTGGCCCGATTGCTCGATGAGTGCGATCGCCACAACGACATCATCCAGGCTTTACAGGTGATGGCAGAACTAGATGCAGCGCAGATTACCGCTGCCAAGGGTTCCCAGCCTGGTGAGATACTAGTTGCCCTCCAGGCCACCCGTGACAGTCTGGTTTCAGCTCTGATGACCGAAAAAATACTGCGCCGCCACCAGGCGCTAATAAAGCGACAGCAGGAGCTGTTCAATACGATCGAGACTAACTTAGCGACGCTGCAAGCACTCCAGGTCAACCACCAGGCCAGCGAGTATCGGCAGTTTTTGCAGGAAGCGCTCAATATTGGCCTTGCTGTGCAGCAGGAGTTGGCGCCAAATATGATAAATCAAACGTTATCTGACAGTTGAGGCATATCAGACATGTATAAGAGCATCAGCTCATGTTTGGTTTTTATCTTTACGCTTCCACATAGTGGTCAAGCTGTTTTGCTTTCGCCAGATGCAAGCTATCACTCCAGGTTTGCATCGGTGTCTTGCCGTAGCAATAGCACCCTGCATGGGAAGGCGTAGGCCGGTTCAACCGAGTCGCGGCATAGGTTTGACAACCGTGTCGCAGCACGGGCACCTCAGACTATGCAATCGATACTCAACCACGTCGGGCTCGACGGTTGGCAGGTCTATCACTTGATAGCGGTGGGGATGACTATCTTAGCCCGATAAGCTGGCCCCACAGGCTTGGCAGGCAGGGGAATTACCCCATGGACAGCGCAGCAACCTTCTGCTGGATAAAGCTTTCGGGCCTCGCAGGGGGCGGTGGCCTAACGCTGACCTCGGGGTGATTTTTCCCCTTACCGTAATGCTAGCGCCCCTAAATGTAACTCATTATACGATTGCTACCCTAGACAGGGATTACCTACCTATCTACCAACTTTCTGTAATATCACCTTGACATTTAGGTATTACTTACTAGATTGTTGGGGAGGTCTCGGCAAGCCAAGCCATTATTTAGCAAAACTTGCACCCTCTTTAAGTTGGACATCTTAGTACGCATGAATATCAGGAGTTGAGGAAATACATGGTTGACGAAATCCATTTTCTTGGCATAGGAGCGCCACGATCTGGTACATCTTGGCTTCATGAAAGACTCGCAGAGCATCCAGACTTTCAGCTACCAAGAACCAAAGAGCTTCATTACTTTGACCGGAGTACGGATTATCCTTCGCCAAATAAGTTGGCGAGCGATGGTTTGGCAGCTAGGATAAAACAATCTAGTTGGCGGAGCGGCGTTAGGACTTCATGTCTACGTTCCCTAAGAAATAGAGATGCAGCAGAACTTGCTTGGATGCTAAAGTACTACTTTCCCAAAAAATATGATGATCAATGGTATCTCTCTCTATTTGATAGCATGAATGGAATTCGAGGAGAAATTACTCCGGCGTATATGCTCTTGAAGGATGTTGATATCGCCAGAATATATAGCTTATTCCCAAGTCTAAAGACCGTTTTTTTGATGCGAGACCCAATTGAAAGAACCTGGTCAAGCTATCGCAAAAGTTATTTACGTGAGGGGCGGACATTACCAGATATTGAAAGTATTATTAATTACTTAGATAGTCCAAAAATAGTTCAGCGTCTAAATTACTTGGAGACTTTAGAGCGCTATAAGAAATATTCTCAGTCTGGTAAAATTATGGTTAGTTTTTTGGATGCAATTACCGAACATCCTCTAGCTACTCTCCAGGAAATAGTTACCTTTCTTGGAGGTGATGTAAACAAGATTTCTGAATATTGTCAGATCAGTGCAGTCACAAATTCCTCTCCAGATCTTGAGATTCCAAAGGAAGTCAAAGACCACTTGTGCTCTAAGTATAGTATCTTAATGGAGGAGCTTTCCGATGTTTTTGGTGGCTATTGTACTCAATGGCTAAATCGACATTTCGGGAGAACTATTAGCGAGGAACCGGTTCGGATGACACTATTGCTTGACCAGTGCTAAATAATATATGCTGCTGACTACTGCGTTGTCAGGGATCTATCCGCTTTAAGTCAGTTAATCCTATATTTATGGTGGTCATTCTGCTAAGCAATTATAGCGTTTCCTAGACCGACGAGGTACGATCAAAGTAGAGGAAATTCAGGATGACTCTACATTATTGCGTTTCTTGTAATTGAGGAACAACTCCAACTTGTAAAGGCATTAGTCGAGGCGGATAATGATGGGGTTTTCGATTGTATGCCTGTGTGCTGAAAGGACAGCAGTCAATGCACTGAGTTTGCGAGGCCCAATTGCTTCGTTTGACCTTATCCGCATGAGAACCGCTATATTGGATTTACTGTACTGCCCGCATCCGTGATATGTCCCCTAGCCATATCTTTACGGGCTGTAATCCATTTGGCCAGCGATATCGAAACAGCAGCGTAGAGCACCCATTTAAGCTCGTTGTACTGCAGAATATTTGACTCTGCTATATTGACTAAGACCATAGTCGTTAAATATGCAGCAGGCCAGTAGCTTTCAGCTGAGGTATCTGAGTGAAGATAGGTTATCGCTCTCAAAAAATTTAACCATAGGCCGGAGACAAAAATTACTACCCCAGCAAAACCTAAGCCCGTCCACAGCTCAAGAATACCATTATGAGAATGAGCAGCTGTAATCTGATCTACGTAATATAACACTGCTGATGGGCCAGACAATCCACGCCAAAATGCTTCGTAACCATAGCCTAAAATTGGTCTTTGACTAATCGTATCAATCACGATGGCCCAAATAGTTGTCCGTCCTGTTAGGGTTGCATCCTCGCCTATCAAGGCTAGAAACTGTTCTGGGTTAGCCCACACTAATCCAATCGGTATTGTTAGTACTGTGAGCATGGCCAGTAGACTCCAAGTGATTTTTAGTGAGCCTTTTAGAGTAAAAATTCTGTACACAGGTAAGGCCAGTAGGACGACGGATAACGTTACAATGGCGGTGCCTGATTGCGCCATTAACATCAATGCAACTGAAGTAAAAAAAGCCATCCAATACAGCCAGCGGCGCTCTTTTTCTCCTACTGCAAGCAAACCAAAAACAGTAGCGCTAGTCACCATGCTGATACCAAGGCCATTCTTATGAATAAATACCCCGCGCCATGCACCTTCATGCAATCCCGAAGAGATTCCATAGCTTGGCAACGCTATCACGAAAGCCAAGCTGATTAGCACAATTAACCCAAAAGAACAAGCCAATAAATGTAGCTGTTGGCGAATGCTGTAGCGCGATCCTAAGTACAGTCCAAATAAACTAGTGCCAGTTATAGCTACCAAGCGTCTCAGAGTTACATCCGGGGCGTCAGACCAAAAGTACGATAGTCCTGCAAAAGCCAGTATGGGTAAAATTACAAATTCTCCTCGTAACGATCTCAGAAATTTTTTCCATCGACATATTACCAATATCCCTATCACTAAATAAGTCAGTGAAAAGATTAGCAAAATTAAGCTGGAGTTAAAATTAACGGTCTCACCTTGCGTAACCGCGCCTCTCGAAAGCACCAGCGCAAGAATTGAGGACGTGTACAAAAATAGTGCAAAGACCGTAAAGCCATATTCCAATCGTTGAAATATTCGCATTTTTGATAATCTTTTTGAACGACTTCTACGTAATGCTTGCAGACTTAGCAGATTTACGTTTAGTAAACGTAGCACGAATTTTTTCTCGCTGTTCTCCCGACACTAGCCACATTGCCAAATACAACAAAAAATCGAGCAGCCTAGGGTTGCCTTTCTGCACAGCTTCTTTGAGCAAAATCCCAAAAGCAGACCAGTCTCGTTGTTCAGCGGCAGGAGATGCAACATTTGTCATTAAAAATGACGAATAGGCTCTAGGTGTCATGAGATCCCGGGCTGACTGGACCCAGTCTAAAGAATAACGCCAATCTGGGATTTGACTCAGCCGCTGCTCCCCTACGCCTACATGCGAATGCCAAATGGCTAAAGGTTCATCCACATACTCAATTCCAACGTCCTGACCATTGGCACTGACTCGGAGAAGCCAGTCGTAGTCTTCATGTTTGTTGTTCTCAAAAGGAAACTCGATCAATAGTTCCTTCGTAGTGAAGTAAGTTGATGGCAAAAAAGCCCCTTCTCCCTGAAACAATGCACGGCGCACAAACAAATAATCACCCAATGGCTCTGCATTACGAGGTAGCCGCCGGGGCCAAACAGATTCTCCGGCCTCAGTTTTGTTAATGAAACGGCTAACTACAATTGGGCAGGCATATTGAGAGTTAAGTGCTGCTTTAAGCTGCAGCTCTAGCTTATTAGGCATCCACTCATCATCATCATCAAGAAAGGCGACCCAATTCCCTTTCGCTTCCTTAACTCCGGCATTACGAGCTCCAGCAAGCCTAACGTTTTGCGGTAATATTACAAACCTAAACTTAGAATCTTGAACTGTAGATAATACTGCTTCTGCCTCAGGATCAGGGCCATCTACAATTACAATGACTTCAAAATTGGTCAAAGTTTGTCGCAGCGCACCTTCGATCGCCCTTAGCACAAGCTTAGGCCGTCTATAGGTAGTAATAACGACGCTAATTAACGAAGGCTTTTCCATAAAAATTCTCCCAGAATATACTTAGCCTATATAAGTTACTACCCCAATCATCCACAAATATACATATATTAGGTATGCGCCATAAGTCATAAACCAGAATATATTATTGTCTTGTTATCGACTGCAAACGCCTATTAATTGAAGAAAACCAGGAAGGACTTACATTAACATGCTTAACAACCACATAGTCAATATAAGCTCTCTCGAAAATAATTGAGGTTAGTGTTGCCAGGGCAGCACCCAATGCACCCAAAGTATAAATACCAATTAGATTGAGTGAAATATTTAAGCATGCTGCCATTCCTCTGAGACGGGCACTTTCATCTTGGTGACCCGTCAGATCTAGCAGCAGTCCTATAGGGCCGCTGCTAGCCTTAACAAATTGTCCTAGAGCTAAAACAATGAGTACCCATCGCATCGATACAAATTCAGGCCCAAAGTTACGCAATAAAGGTTCTGATAAAAATATTACTGCCACTACAATGGCCAGGGAAGGGATCAACAGTATCTGATTTGCCTTTGTTATTAGCCGCTGTAACTTGACTGGCTCTCCCTCGGCATAGGCAGCTGAAATCATCGGCCCTACTGCTGCTGATACAGCAGTTAAAAGAAAGCCTATGATCGCAGCAGTTCTAACAGCAGCATTGTAGAAACCAACATCCTCAGGCCCTTTTATTAGTCCAATCATAACAATGTCAGACTGGACTAATATTGTTCCAAATCCAGTCGCCAGAAGCAGCGGCAGCGATACTCGCAACAATCGACGTATTTCATAAATCGCGGGCATATCTCCCACGAAAGCTCTCACTTCACGGTGAATCATCCACTGTAGCTGAAGTAAAATCACCACAAAAGATATAAAAGTAATACATAAAACAGTAGTGGTGCTCAAAGGAGTACCATCTTGTACCCAGAAATATATTGAGGAGGCCCCAATCAATACCAGCATTGGCCGGACTAAGGTAAGGGGAATAAACGCAGCTGCCATACGGCGAAATCCCTGAAGGATGCTCATCGACAAATCAACCAAAGCCATTAGCGGCATCACCCAAATGCCGATTAGAGTTGCCTGCAAATTGATGGTTTGCCCCTGGGATTCAAAAATAAACGCTATAGCAGTACCTATAAGGGCTAAACCAACGCTGACCAACGCTGTCATGCCAAGACTACCCTGGACAACTCCTTTCAACCTTCCAGGCTCTTCTTTTATTCTAAACTCAGGGATAAAGCGTACAACGGAACCTCTCTGCCCTAGTTTTGGAAGGGTTGTAACCAGGGTTGCCCAAGAAATAATGTATATGTAAAAGCCGTAATCTGTTGCTCCCATCCAACGGGCTAAAATTATTTGGTCAAAATATCCAATACCTCGGCCCAAGATCTGAATCAATAGAACAACACTTGATCCTCGCAATAACGAGCTGAAAACTTTGTCATTCTTCAGTTTATCTTGAACCTTTGAGATAATGTTTTTCAGCATCATAAATACTAGTCTTAATAAAACTTAGCTCTTAAATCTTGCCGCAATAAATCGTTGATTTTCAGCTGTAGCCACAACCTTTCAGACAAGGAAAATTATCTCAAATTATCTTAACTGCTCGGTGGCAGTTATACATATTCTACCCCCCTTATTTTTCTAGCATCTCCTTAGTTCTGTATATGTTTGCCAGTCATTCTAACTTATGCCGTACCCTGCTAGCTTCAATCTTTCAAAGACAGTGTTTACTATAGATAAATAGGATACTGAACCAAATCAGACTGTGTATTACGCAGCAAAATTATCTAGCATAAGTTGAAGTTAGATAGGCTACCTCATAGATTTTGCTATTTTGTCAGATAAATGCGATCATCCACCCAAATTCTTGATTGGATACGTAAAATAAACTGATATCTTGTCACGGAGCTATTTCGGAATAAAATCTATATTTATCGGTTATTTTATTGATCATTATCTATGCATAAGATTCTGGATACAAAGTCGCCATCGAAAAAGCTAAGCAGTGTTTGCCTAAGTTCTTCTCAAAGTCAAAGGATCAGGCAACCGACTAAATGCCTAAGCTACTCAAACTCTGGCTCCTGAGTTTAGTATACTGAGGGAATTCAAAAACCACTGAAAGCCCTGATTAGAAACGCTTCCGGGGAATTTGTCTCAAGCTGGCATCCTAGGTCAAGGATAACCTAAACCCTGTCTGCTCTCTAGACTAGACTAGTTAACCTTAGCAATTTTAAACCTGTTGAGTTGAAATAGTAAATTGTTATCGCAGTGTCATACGCTCGTTCTATGGAATAACAGATCCGAAAGCTCATTTGTTATAATTGTTCTATCTTCACAATTGACAACTCGAACTTGAAGCTTTTATGAAGTGATCAAGATAAGTTGAGTATGGAGTAGCCTGCTAGGAGAGAATATTTTCGATGAGGTAAGGTGCTAGTACTCCACGGCGCAAGTTTAGATACTATTTCTTAGAGTTAGGGAGCAGCAGGGGAGCTAGGGAGCCAAGCGATCCGGAACGGTGGACATATTTTAGCCTTCGAGTACTAGCTTGCTTGTGCAAAGAGTCCAAGGGTGTGATTTTCGTTTGTAGAGAGTTGGTCTGAAAAGGCGATCGCTCCGTTTACCTTCGCTAATTCTAGAGTAAAGTGCATCACCTGCTCAAAACTGCTTGTAGTTAGGATCTGTCACTAGACCCACAATACGCTACAATGCCTGCGGCTGATGGGGCATACAGTGTCTGCTGCCACAATAGTCACAAGGGCTGGCAGCGGTTCTGAGCTAGGTTGATGCATTTCAGATTTGAACTTGCGCTTTATGTAGATTGTGATCGCAGAATACATAATTTTCGATAGATATCTTGCATCAGATATCCTGCATCGCGGTTTGTTTAGGTTGTTCCTGCGATTCTTAAGGTATCGTCACTATGGCATCTGAAAAGCCATCGTTACTTATTTTCTACCAGTACGACCCCTGGCACTCTAGTATTGGGGGTATACAAACGGTTATTAATAATTTTATTAAGTACTCTCCGAAAGACTTTGACATTGGAGTGGTCGGGGGGCTGTCTTCTGGGGGTTATAGTCTAGGACACTGGTATGAGCGAAGCTTTCAGGGTAAGACCATACGTTTCCTACCGATTATTGATTTAGGAGATGATAACGTTAGAGGATTTATACCCACTACTTTAAAGTACACGCTAGCCTTAGCTAAGGCTAGAAAACTCCTCAATGCAGACTTCATGCACTTTCATCGCCTTGAACCATCCTTGGCCGTGAGTGGCGTATCAGCTAGGAAAACGCTGTTTGTACATAATGATATTCACCAGCAGATGTACGGTGCTGATCAAGCGCATGCTATTCTTTGGCGAAGCCTGCCACAGGTCTATTTTTGGCTGGAAGAAAGTCTAATTAGGCGATTTGATGATGTTCTCTCCTGTAATACTGACTCACTGACGTTTTATAAAGCACGTTACCCCAATCTATCGGAGCGACTCAGGCTAGTTAAAAACACAGTTGATACCGATGTTTTCTCCTTCTCGGATACTGCCGATAAGAACGCTGATCGGCTAAAACTCATCCAGGAACTGGGTTTGGCTAGTGAAACGCAATTTATCTTTTTTGCCGGTCGATTCCATCCTCAGAAGGATCCGCTCCTCCTGGTTCGAGCGCTGTCCCAGCTTCAAATGGCATCAGCCCATTTACTACTGGCGGGGGCTGGGGAACTAGAAGCTGACATCAAGGCCGAAGTTAAACGACTTGGCTTAGGTCGTCAGGTTACTTTTTTGGGACGGTTAAGTCCACCACAGATGGCTGCAGTTCATCGTGCCGCTAGTGTATTTGCCTTAACCAGTATCTACGAAGGACTGCCGATGGTTGCTTTAGAAGCATTATCTTGTGGAACACCTGTAATGACTACTAATTGTGGTGAAACTCCCCATCTTCTGACTTCTGGCAGTGGTGTCGTAGCCACCCAACGAGATCCACATACAGTGTCAGAAAGCCTTAGGGTAATCCTAGAGCATCCGACTGACTTCCCGGCTGAAGCTTGCTCAAAGGCTGCTAAACCCTACCATGCCAATGTCGTGATCGAAGAAATTTATAACACGATGAGGTTACAGTTAAGGCGAAAAACTGACTAAAGTCTTTTTGTGGCAGCCTCTTGCGAGATTTTGGGTTACAGTTTCTGAAGCGCTTGTAAAGTTCGAGGAGAGAACAAGAATGAAGATCGCGGTTGTTGGTGCTAAAGGTTTGCCACCTCTCCAAGGTGGTATTGAACACCAATGTTCCGAGTTGTATCCTCGCATTCAGGCTCTAGGTCATCAGGTTGATTTTTTTGCCCGTGCGTCTTATACCAGCCAGCCATGGTTTCACAGCCATGACTACAAAGGCATTCGTGTGATTTCTTTGCCCGCACCAACGACTAAAGGTTCTGATGCCCTAGCTAGCTCTGCTTTGGCAGCCTTTGTATCATCGCTAGGGCGAGATTATGATGTTATCCATTTTCATGCTCTTGGCCCAGCACTGTTTGCCAGTTTGCCAAAGCTGGCCTATTCACGAGCTAAAGTAGTGGTTACTTGCCATGGCTTAGATTGGCAGCGATCTAAGTGGGGTAAAATTGCTCGTCATCTTATTCGGTCTGGGGAACAAATGGCGGTTAAGTATGCTGACTCCATAGTTGTTGTGTCTAAGCAGCTACAGCAGTATTTCCAGGATACCTATGGCTACCGCACAGTTTATATCCCTAATGCTCCTGTTAGCTATGAGGCTACTGACGAATCTTTTACCTACGGAGCTTCACTAGGGCTGGAGAAAAAGAAGTACATCATATTTTTAGGTCGTCTTGTACCTGAAAAGCGTCTTGATATCTTAATTCAAGCATTTAAGAGCTTACCTCCATCTGGCTGGAAACTAGTCATAGTCGGTGGAAACAGTGGTTCACTACCCTATGTAGCTGAAATCTCTCGGTTGGTAGCAAAAGATTCCAGCATACTGTTTACGGGCTTGTTAGGTGGAGCTAAGTTGGCAGAGTTAATGAGAGGGGCTGGATTATTTGTCTTACCATCAGATGTGGAAGGATTACCGCTAGCTATGCTAGAAGCGATGTCGGAAGGTGTTCCTGTAGTGGCAAGTGATATTGAACCCCATAGAGAACTTTTGGGCAAGAATCGCGGCCTTCTATTTGATGCAGGTAGTGTAGAGTCTTGCAAAGCCATGATTGCTCAAGCCTTAGTTTCTTCCAAGTATATGGAAAGTTTAGCTAGTAATGCGCAACAGTATGTGCTTTCTACCTACAACTGGGACAGGATTACTAGAGATAATTTAGAGGTATATAGAGCTGCCATTGAGGCTGTGCCTCAAACTGTTTAAAGGAATTGATAATGTACTACAACTCGGGTATTGATAAAGCATTAGTAGTCGCTGTCAAGTGGAGGGGTATGTGCCGTGATTTTAGGATATAGTATTAGAGCTTTGTAAAGCCAATTAATCACTAGATTTTATATTTGAGCAATGAAGCAAATTACAGCAGTTTTCCTTGCAATATTTACATCTATTCTTTTTGTCCCTGAAGGTGTGGCTGAGGAAAGACAGAATGACTCGGGCATAGTCGTCAGTCAGTTTGACGTTCAGCCCTCGGGATCGGTCTTGCTAGCCCCTGAGAGAGCTAGTCAGCTTAGCAGTTACACTTTAGGTCATGGAGATCGTGTGGTCGTGGATATTTTTGGTTTGCCAGACTACAGCCAGGAATATGGGGTCTTAGCCGATGGAACTCTCAACTTGCCTTTGGTTGGCTCCATTTATGTCAATGGTCTAACTTTGACCCAAGCGAGTCGAGCAATTGAGGAACGCTATCAGGCTTTCGTGCGCCGCCCCGTTGTTACCTTAGATGTCCAGCGCCCTAGACCCTTGCAGATTGCTGTTGTCGGAGAGGTTAATCGGCCTGGTACCTATAGCATTGCCACAGTTGAGCGGGCAGCCCAGGGCGACCGCGACCAACGCATCAATGTGACTACCGCTATTAGTCAAGCCGGTGGGATTACTCAACTTGCTGATGTTCGCAATGTGCAGGTCTATCGCCCTGCACCCATGGGGGGAGATGGCGAGTACCTGAATGCCAATCTATGGGATCTACTGCGTCAAGGAGACCTGAGTCAAGATTTGACACTGCGGGATGGAGATACCATCATCGTGCCTGAGGCTTCGTTAGTTGATGATGCAGAGATTACTGAGGTAGCCTCTGCTAATTTCTCTCCAGAAACGATTGACGTATATGTAGTTGGTGAAGTTGGTAACCCTGGCGTAGTCCAGATCAAGCCAAATACTCCATTGAATCAAGCACTACTGGCTGCTGGCGGATTTGATTTAATCCGGGCCTCAAGGGGAACTGTCAGATTAGTTCGCCTTAATCCTGATGGTACCGTATCTGATCGCAGCATTGCAGTTGATTTTGCCGCCAGTGTCAATGATCAAACGAACCCTGCAATGCGCCCTAACGATACGATCCTCGTAGGTAGATCAGCCTTGACCAGTGTAACGGATACCCTTGATCAGATATTTTCACCTTTGCGAGGCGTTTTTGACTTTGTGAGGATTATTGACGGCAACGACTAACTGTATTAAAAACTAAGTACATACCAAATATTTTCTCCGGTATATGCTTATATCAGGGCATCTCTAAGGGCTAAGTCAAAGACTCATCAAGTGGTGAGGAAGATTTCTAAGGATCGTCATTATGGAAACTTTTCAGGATCGAGAGCAACTAGATATAAGTCCCGGATCTTATGTGAGAGCAGCTCGAAATCACTGGTTGCCTGCAGCGCTGACCTTTTTTGCGGTACTAGCAATAGCTACTCTCATGTCATTACGGTTAGAGCCTACGTACAAGGCAAGTGCTGAACTATTATTTCGCATTAGTCGTACTCCTGCTCTGACAGGATTGGGAGAAGGCAGCGAAGATCTAGATACTTTAGTCAATAACCAGAATCCTCTGGTTACTGAAACTCGAATCATTTCCTCTCAACCCCTTTTGGAAGAGGTCATTGACATTCTCAGCCTCACCAATGAAGAAGGTTCTCTTCTAAATCCCAATGCCCTTAGTCAAAATCTTACCGTTGAGGTTTTGCCTGGAGCCGATGTAGTACAGGTATCCTACGAAAGTCGCGATCCTGAACAGGCTGCTGCCGTTGTCAATACCGTTACTGATGTATATATTCAAGGAAATTTTGAATCGAGCCTCGCTCAGGCTACTAAGGCTCGAGAATTAATTGATCAACAATTACCTCAATCAGAAGCAGATGTACAGCGTGCAGATGAAGCGCTTAGAAGGTTCAAAGAAGAGAACAATGTTGTTCTACTTGATTCTCAAGCTCAGTCGATGGTCGCTTTGATGCAGGATCTGGACCAACAAATATTAACTACTCGAGCAGCTCTTCAAGAGGCTATTTCTAGATCTAGTCAATTGCGCAGCGGGCTTAGCCTGACACCTCAGGAGGCAATAATCGTCAGCGATCTGAGTCAGGCTACCGGCGTACAAGGCGCGCTGTTGCGCCTTCAAGAGGTTCAACAGCAACTGGCAGTAGATCGAGGATTTTACACTGACAATAGTCCAACTGTGGAGAACCTTAGGAATCAAGAGGATAATCTAAGTCAGCTATTGCGTGAGGAGGTTGATGCTATTGTGCCCAGTGGTAAGACACCCTTATCTAGCCGTCACCTTCAAGTTAGTAACCAGCGCCAGACCATGATTGCATCTCTCATTGATGCTGAGATTGAACGTTTAAGTTTAGACCAAAGATTAGCAGTTTTGTCCGATGCGCGGGAGGCCTATAACAGGCAAGCTGATGCACTCCCCTTCCTAGAACAGCAGCAAGAGAAGTTGGCTAGTGAGTTGTTAGTGGCCAGGCAAGGGTATGAGTCCCTTTTACAAAAACGGCAAGATTTAAGGATTGCTGAGAACCAGGCATCTGGTAGCGTTGTGGTGCTTGAACCTGCCGTAGTGCCCCAAAATCCTTTGTCTGTGAGAAGATTTCTAGTAATTGCTATGGGTGTTCTTGTCGGAGCATTACTGGCAACGACGGTTATATTTTTGCTGGAGCTGAATGATTCAGTTTACGCTAGGAGGTCATCTGATTTGTCGAACTAACATGGTTTTCCTGCTATTTCTTCGAGACGATTTACTCTCTCGCTAAAATCGAGAATTCAACTAACTTTTTTAATTTACATTCTCGGGTTAAATTTACTAAAAAGTTTTTCTTTAGACAGCAAGCTTTCGTTTTTACAATGTAAGCTATTTTTTAAGGCAGATTTAGTACGTCCATTCTTCAAATTAAGTGTGTCTGGCCTTAGTACCTTAATGTTTTAGAGTCAGTAGGTAAAAAATGTCATCAAAGCGACTTATTATTGGGTTCGGTATTGACTCTGCAGATCCAGTTCTAATGGAAGAGTGGATGCAGAAAGGATATCTCAAAAATATTCAGAAGCTTATGAAAGAGGGTTCTTATGGATATGTAAAGAACACTGTAAATTATGCTGGTCAGCCTACTGAAACCTGTTCCACCGAAAGGCTATGGACAATGACTTGGACGGGGTGTCGCCCTGACAAAACTGGATTCTGGGATACTTCAAAATTTTATCCGCAATCTTACAATATCAGCCGCGATGAGGAAGAAGTAGCTGCTGATTTTAACGAGTATCCACCTTTTTATGCTGTTGGTAAAGAGCACAAAGTTGCTATATTTGATTTGCCAGCTACGGGGCTTTCAGAGCAAGTAGATGGGCTACAAGTGCTTGCTTGGGGTGGGCATTATCCCTTCACCCCTAGCCATTCTAAGCCAGCTAGTCTCTTAGATGAGATTAATCAAAAGTATGGCAAGAATGAAGTTCTCAATAACGATGATGGTCACTGGTCTGACGCTGAGTATGTCAAGTGGTTATATCCGGCATTACAAAGAAGTGTTCGCACGCGCACTCAGATCTGTCGTGATCTGCTCGGTAGAGACGACTGGGATTTATTTTTAGCTGCTTTTCCAGAAACTCATAGCGCAGGGCATGATCTCCTTCACCTCAGCCGACCTGATCATCCTGTTCATGATGCCTGGCGCAGAAAGTTTGGGGAAGATGTTGATCCGACTCTGGCTATTTATGAGCAGGTTGATCAGTCTATTGGCCAGATTTTAGAAGATGTGCCAGATGATGCTTTTGTGTTTTGTTTCTCCGTGCATGGCATGGGAAATAACGTTACCGACCTGTTGAGTATGGGAGTACTCCCAGAGCTAATGTACAGGTTTAATTTTCCAGGGAAAGTGGCTCTGGCTCCAGGCAAAGTAGGAACTGTGCCACCGGCAGTGATCACTCAGCCCGTAAGGCGCTCTTGGGAGGGAGAAAACTGGGTTAAAAACCATGAGAGTAATCCAGTCTGGCAGCGCATTAAGCGGTTCTTACCTAAGCGATTCTTAGCTGATAAGGTCAATGGTTTAAGTTCTCCTTGGGCATTGCGTAGGGATTCAGTAGCTGCTGCTTGGATGCCCGGGATGTGGTATTCACCTCTATGGCCTGAGATGAAAGCCTTTGCATTGCCAGCCTTTGCAGATGGGCATATTCGTATTAATTTGAAGGGAAGAGAGCGTGATGGCATTGTGCTGCCTGAAGAGTATGACGCCCTCTGCGAGGAAATTATTGAAGTTCTCTACGATCTGAAGGACTCTAGGACTGGTCAGCCCTTAGTGGATAAAGTTGTTAAAACTCGTGGCTATCCTACCGAAGACAATGATCGTGAACGGATGCCTGGAGCAGATCTGGTTATTTTATGGAATAAGAATGGTGCTCCAGTGGATGTAGCTGATAGCTCGAGATTTGGCCGTATTGGCCCTCTGCTGCACCATCGTCCGGGTGGGCATCGCCCGAAAGGATTTTTGATTACTAAGGGGCCGGGAATTGTACCAGGAAGTATTGCTCCCGATGTTGAAGCCGTTGATATTGCTCCTACAATGCTTAGCCTGCTTGATGTTTCCATCCCTGATCATCTTGACGGCCATCCTATAGATCATGTTGTTCTCGCTAAGGCTGGGACGGAGGTATAGAAACCTATTTTTAAGAGTGTCCTCTAACTTTTTTGCTGAATTTTTGCTGTGTTTGATTTTGGGTTTCTCTAAGCTGACAGATTTTGTCCTGCAAACAGGATCGTTGAGGGTTTGCTGTTAAAAGATTCTTGAGATTTATCTTGAAAGACTCTTTGGAACAGTGGCATAGCTCTGGCTTTTTGAGGTGATTTGTGAGACTGCTTTTATCTTTGCGTGAATTGCTTAATCGGAGCAGCTTTCAGAAGATTAGGTTGCCTGTCATTTTGTTTGCTTTGACTGTATTGCTGCTGGGGTCGGTGGCGGTATATCAAGTGATTGGCGATAGAATACATGTTCGGGGTACGATCATTAGCCTTTTTTTGAAGCAACCGGATCAGATCCATCTTGCGTGGGATGGAAATTCGGCAAATTCAATTAATCTGCGTTGGCATACCCGCCGTATTTATACTCCTTCAGTGGTTGGATATCGACAGCTAGGAGAGTCTGAATGGAAAATGGCTGTGGGGCATCAGAATTTTTCTGGTTCTAACGGTGCTCGCCATGAGGTAGAGCTTCGCAACTTGTTGGCAAATTCTACCTATGAGTATCGTCTCAAAGGAGATCGTCTTCAAGGCTTTTGGAGCGATACCTTTGAGCTGAGAACTTCTCCCCCTATCGGTGAGAGTGACTTTGATGCTATTTATTTTGCTGATACAGGTCTGATCGGACGCCGCGACGGTCTGGGCACTGGGGTAGAGAAAATTATCGAGGCCATAGCTGCACAGCATCCATTACTGACGTTAGCTGGTGGTGACTATGCCTACTACAATACAGATAAACGATACGGTTCTTTAGAAGCTTCGATCGACGTCTGGTTGAATCAGATGGCACCCGTGTTCACCCGCTCAGTAGTGATGCCTACCTATGGCAACCATGAAACTCAGCTGCAAGAGAATATGACGCCATGGGCTAACCGATTCGCCATACCTGACAATGCCCTTAATAGGGGAAATTATTCTTTCGATGTTGGTAATGCCCATTTTGTCTCAGTCTTTGCTGTTTTTGAACAACAGGGGTTAGAACCGCAAGCGCTGGATTGGATTAGGCAAGATATTTTGGCTGCTCAGGCCGCAGGCCAAACCTGGATTATTCCATTTATGCATGTTTCGGCTTTTGCTGAAGGGGCTAGTCACCCTTCTAATTTGGCATTGCGATCGCAGCTAGGGCCGTTATTTGAATCACTTGGCGTAAAGCTGGTGCTGTCATCTCATGACCAGGCTTTTGAACGAACCTACCCATTAGTAGATGTACCTGAGAAAAATCGTCCGACTTCTCAATCTAAAACCTGTTACACCATGGAAGATGG
This sequence comes from Nodosilinea sp. LEGE 07088, assembly GCF_015207395.1. GTDB lineage: Bacteria > Cyanobacteriota > Cyanobacteriia > Phormidesmidales > Phormidesmidaceae > Nodosilinea. The sequence goes on along the minus strand of NZ_JADEWX010000034.1, from coordinate 30,037 downwards.
TGTAACCTGGCTTAAGACTAGCCCCAGCGGCAAGGAAAGCAACAAGAGTGGCAGCTTTTCCATATTTAAGGCCGATCCATCCCCTTGGGTTGCTGTTAGAGACAACACTATGCATGTGTTTACTAAGCTGCATTTTTCAGCAGAAAATTTGGCGGTTGAGACCTTTGGGGTAAGAGGCGATGGCCAACCACCAGTGGTTTTAGATTCCTTTGAATACACCCAAAACCAGTGTGCTGCCTAGTTGAGAACGCCTGCTATGACATCTTCACTTGCCTATAGTCACCCCTACACAGTTGATGAGACGGTTCCACTAGTCTCGGTCATTATGCCGGCTTACAATACAGCTCAGTATATTGGGCAGGCAATTGAGTCGGCGCTACAGCAGACGATTGCAAATATTGAAGTCATTGTTGTCGATGATGCCTCGATAGATAATACGGTTGCTATCGTTAAAGGCTTTACCGACCGCAGAGTGCGCTTGTTCGAATTTGCTGAGAATCAGGGAGCTGCCGCTGCTCGTAACTGGGCGTTTCAAGAGGCTAAGGGTCAGTGGGTTGCGGTTTTGGATTCTGATGATTGGTATGCGCCCAATCGGCTAGAGAAAATGCTGTGCGTGGCCCAGCAATCTGAAGCTGATATGGTAGCCGACGATATCTGGTTTATTGAAGACGGCAGCCTAACCCCTTGGACGACTCTGGTAAAAGAAAGTGGGCAGGAGGTTTTGGCTCCGCAGGTGGTGACAGATTTGGCATACCTTAAAAACGACATTCACGGTCGTCAGGGACTACATTTTGGTCTCTCAAAGCCGTTAATCAATCGAGGGTTTTTAATTGAGCATTCGATATTTTATAAGCCAGAGGTTCGCCTGGGTCAGGATTTTTTCTTATACCTGGAGTGCTTAATTCGAGGTGCCAAGTTTGTCTTTCAGCCTACACCTTATTACTATTACCGGGCTCGGGCCGGTTCGCTGTTTACTAAGAGCCAATTAGAGCGGCTCACTCAGGCCTGCCAAGCGATTAAAGTTTGGATTGACAAAGATGAGATCAAGGCTAATCCTCCGTTGCGGAGGGCATTGGCTGGTAACTTAAGCGCTTATCAACAAAGTCTTGCCTATTATTCTGTTGTTGAGCCGCTGAAACAAAAGCCGATTGACCCTGTAGCTATCGTTTCGGCTCTAGTGCAGAATCCCTACTTCTTCGTCCGTATAGCCCAGAGATTGCCTCAAATTGTAGGACTAAGATTGAAGCGAATTTTTGATCGAGGAGAAGCAACCACGGGTCGCCGTACTGCTTAAGTTATGGTCTATCTTCCTGTAGTCAGGGGGTTGAACGCTTGACTCTCCAACAGGAATGCTAGGTTGAGGCAACCTTAGCAGCCAGGACTGCTGTTATTAAGTCTTGATGTACGGCCCGTGAGCTGGCAATCACCATGCCAGGTCGTAATAAAACTGTGTGCCGTCGATGGGGTCGAGCGTCAGCAAGTAATCGCCCGCTGACCCCAGATCAATACTGCTATGCCCAACCCACCTCTGTCCATCCCAAAAGGAAGGAGAAAACAAAAAACAGGGCCTCCTCAGCGAGAAAGCCCTATCTATAATCAAACCAAATCAAGCTATCTAGAAAACTTGATCGGCTTGGGTACTAGACTGCAGCAGTCTTGGCGACTTTAGCATTAAGCTCACCCTTGGCGTACTTGACGGCGTAGACCTCTACAGGCTCTTGCTTGATCTTGCTGGCGTTGCCGGCGGTGCCGAAGGCGGTGTAGCGATCGCTGCACACCTCGGTCATGTACTTCATCGAGGGCTTCATGAAGTGGCGAGGATCGAAGTTAGACGGATCCTTAGCTGCTGCTTCACGGATGGCCGCAGTGATGGCCAGACGGTTGTCGGTGTCGATGTTGACCTTGCGCACACCGCTCTTGATACCCTTCTGAATCTCTTCAACGGGTACGCCGTAGGTCTCGGGAATGTTGCCGCCGTACTCGTTGATCATATCTAGCCACTTCTGGGGCACGGAAGAAGATCCGTGCATGACCAGGTGGGTGTTGGGCAGGCGACGGTGAATCTCTTCGATGCGGCTAATGGCTAGAATTTCGCCAGTGGGCTTGCGGGTGAACTTGTAGGCGCCGTGGCTGGTGCCGATAGCAACGGCCAGAGCGTCTACCTGGGTGGCTTCCACAAACTGCACCGCTTCATCGGGGTCGGTAAGCAGCTGGTCATGGCTGAGGGTGCCCTCAAAGCCGTGGCCATCTTCTGCTTCGCCAGCGCCAGTTTCGAGGGAGCCGAGGCAGCCCAGCTCGCCTTCAACGCTACAGCCAATGGAGTGGGCTACTTTCACCACTTCGCCAGTAACCGCCGCATTGTATTCAAAGCTAGCGGGGGTTTTGGCATCGGCTTCAAGGGAGCCATCCATCATGACGCTGGTGAAGCCGTTGCGCAGGGCCGAGTAGCAGGTGGCAGGAGAGTTGCCATGGTCTTGGTGCATGACCACGGGAATGTGGGGGTAGGTTTCAACCGCAGCAAGCACCAGGTGGCGCAGGAAGTTTTCGCCAGCGTAGGAGCGTGCACCGCGAGATGCTTGCAGAATCACGGGGCTGTCGGTTTCATCCGCAGCCTTCATGATGGCTAGAATTTGCTCCAGGTTGTTTACGTTGTAGGCCGGAATGCCGTAGCCGTTCTCAGCCGCATGATCCAGCAGTAGCCTCAGTGAGACAAGCGCCATAAAATTCCTCCTAGTGTATTCTCGCCGTTAGGCCTTCAGATGTTGAAGTAGGTAGCCTTACTCATCAATCTTAGGACAGATCGATGATCTATAACGAAATGTTTTGACAAGCTAAAGCCAAGCTTAAAAGAACTCCCCACCCAGCCGAGATGTGTTTACCCAGCACTTGGCCCCATCATAGACCACTGAGGGACACAGACCGTGAGTTTTGCTACCTGCAGAGCCGTGGAACCTTAAAGTATGGGTCGCCTGGGATTCGAACCCAGGACCAATCGGTTAAAAGCCGAGTGCTCTACCGCTGAGCTAGCGACCCCCACCATGGGGAAGTTGTGCACTGGCAATAACCAGACACGGCTTATAACAATAGCACACCCCACGGAAGATTTTATCGGCCCCAAAAATTGGATTACAAAATTGGATTACTTATAGTGGGGGGTCAGACAGGCGATCGATCTTTATCCTTGCTGTAGATTACGGAACGTAACCAAGCGGTTGTTTTCGTACCTAAATAAAGCTTTAGTTTAATGAAGCTCCATGCTTAGAGACCTCCTATTACGCCCCAGGCTATGTTTCCCACTCATCGTCCTCGCCGTCTGCGCCAGCACCCGCAACTTCGCCGCATGGTGCAAGAGACCCTGATTACCCAGGCCGATCTGATCTATCCCCTATTTGCGGTACCGGGGGATGGGTTTGCTAAGGAAGTGTCGTCGATGCCGGGGGTGTACCAGCTTTCGGTTGACAAAATTGTGGAAGAGGCGAGGGAAGTCTACGACCTGGGTATTCCCGCCATTATTCTATTTGGTATCCCCGCCGACAAAGACACCGACGCCACCGGAGCTTGGCACGACTGCGGTATTGTGCAGCGAGCTACCACGGCGGTTAAGGAAGCGGTGCCCGACCTGCTGGTGATTGTGGATACCTGCCTGTGTGAGTACACCAGCCATGGTCATTGCGGCTATCTAGAGACTGGCGATCTGAGCGGACGGGTGCTCAACGACCCCACTCTGGAACTGCTGAAGAAAACTGCTGTAGCCCAGGCCAACGTGGGGGCTGACATCATTGCGCCCTCGGGGATGATGGATGGGTTTGTCCAGGCCATTCGCGCTGGGCTAGACGAAAGTGGGTTTGAAGATTTGCCGATTCTTTCCTACGCGGCGAAGTATGCCTCGGCCTATTACGGGCCGTTTCGCGATGCAGCGGAGAGTGCGCCTCAGTTTGGCGATCGCCGCACCTACCAGATGGACCCCGCCAACGGCACCGAAGCGCTCAAGGAAATCGAGCTGGATATCGCCGAAGGGGCCGACATGCTGATGGTGAAGCCCGCCCTGGCCTATATGGACATCATCTGGCGGGTGAAGCAGGCCACCAACCTACCCGTGGCTGCCTATAACGTGTCGGGCGAATACTCGATGGTGAAGGCGGCAGCCCTCAACGGCTGGGTTGATGAGCAAAAGCTGGTGATGGAAACGATGACCAGCTTTAAGCGCTCGGGGGCCGATATGATTTTGACCTACCACGCTAAGGATGTAGCTCGCTGGCTTGGCTAAAGGGCGATCGCCCTTTAAGTCGGGCCTGGTTGGGCGTAGGGGATTGGGTGCTGCAGGCCAACACCCTGAATGTAGCGGTGCTAGCCGGTAATTCAAGCCCTGATTAATGGCCTGGGAATCAGCAATTTCCGAATTCAGTCATTTTAGCCTTGGGAAGGCTAGCGGTATTCGGTACACTAGGCGAAAGAACCTCACTTCAGAGCCTATTTGAGGCAGTTGGTTTAGATATTACCTCCGGTATGGCACTTTTAGGATTCAGCTCTATGACTTCGGTGTTGCCCCAGGCCACTTCTTCTGCGCCTGCCATCGCTCCCGAAAAAACTCGTCAAACTACTCGTCAGACCTATCCCAACTATAAAATCATCGTTCTCAATGACGATTTCAATACCTTCCAGCATGTGACTGAGTGCCTGCTGAAGTATATTCCAGGGATGGGCAGCGATCAAGCTTGGGAGCTAACCAACCAGATTCACCATGAGGGGCAGGCGGTTGTCTGGGTGGGCCCTCTGGAGCAGGCAGAGCTCTATCACACACAACTTACTCGCGCTGGCTTGACGATGGCCCCCCTCGAAAAAGCATAATCTAGTATTAATTCCTTAAAACTTTCTTAAGCCACCCCATGACACAAGCCTCGGACGGTCGCCTTGTCTGGAACCACTCTACCCATTTGCCCGGGCTGATTCCCATTCTCGAACGCCTCTTAGAACAGCCCGGTATTGGCACGGTGACCCCCGGGGTAATTGCCAACGTCAGAGCCCATTCCCCCGAGTTGCGGGTTAAAGTATCGGTGCCGATTCGCGGTGGGTTTAAGCTAATTGCCCGCAAAGGGAAGACCGTGCAGGAGGTCTTTGTGCTCACCGAATTCGACAAGCCCACCCTGGAAGGGGCGATCGCCCAGGCCATTGAGGCCACCCGGTGACCCCTACCGGGGCATTGTCAGTGCCATCGCAGCGGCATGAAGGCAAAGCGACCTTTGCCGTGGGGGACGCGTTTTATCGGCCCCAAAGTGCGATCGCCCGCGACCTGGCGGTGCTAGCCGCCGCCGTCTATCGCCAGCGCCACGGCAGGTTGCGAGTGCTCGACGCCATGACCGGCTGCGGTGTGCGGCCCCTACGTTACGGCCTAGAGGCCGAGGCAGAGTTTGTCTGGGCCAACGAAGGCAATCCTGATTTGTCCGCTGTGCTGGGGCAAAATCTAGCGACATTGCCCGCCCACATCTACCGCATCACTCACCAGGATGCCAATCAGGTGTTTTTTACCTGTTATCAGCAGCGCGACTTTTACGACCTGGTGGATATCGACAATTTTGGCGGGCCATCACCTTATACGGCGAATGGGCTGTGGGCCACCCGCCTGGGGGGGCTACTGTATTTGACCAGCACCGATGGCCGTGCCACCAGCGGCCACGACCCCGAGCGGAGTTTGAGAACCTATGGGGCCTGGGCGCGATCGCACCCCGCTGCCCACGAGCAGGGATTGCGCCTGCTGATTGGCCACGCGGCCCAGATCGCTGCCGCCCGGGGCCTGGGCATTGAGCCCGTCTTTGCTCTGTCTACGGGCCAAGTGCACCGGGTGATGGTACGACTAGTGCCCAAACCAACGCTGACGGATGCCACCTATGGATTTATCGCCTATTGTCACCACTGCGGCCAGTTTCAAACGGTGGACTGGCGACACCTGGGCCGGGTGAGTTGCCGTCACGGGTTGGGGGAACCGTCAGATGCCCCCGTGCTCAGCGGGCCGCTGTGGCTCGGGCCGCTCCATGACGAGGCCATGCTGACCGCCATGCAAATCCTGGCGATTAGCTGGAACTGGTGCTCCCAGGCCAAGCTGCTAGGGATGATGGCCCAGGAAATTGACCTGCCGCCCTACTACTATCCCCTCGGCGAAATTGGCCGACGGGGACAGATGGATATCCCCAACCGAGACCAGCTGATTACAGCGCTGCAAGGCCAGGGCTACCGGGCGGCGGTTCCGTCGATGGATTGGCAGGGGGTGAAAACGGATGCGACCTTTGGAGATTGCGTTGCGATCGCCAAGGTAATTTAGCCCTAGCCCATATGACCGCTGGTAAACATTTCATCCTTAGATAGATTATCCTCCTTGGGGACGGCTGCACAAAACCAGGGTCTTCTGACAAAACACTACAAGCTTTTTAGCATCGTCGTGACGATGCCATTTCCGGATGGAAGCAGCCACTTTAAGGTAGTTGAAACGGCTTAGGTGCTTCCATGAATGTGGTCAGTGATCTGTGGATACCCGATATCTCCATCCTAGAAAAAATCGTCCGCCCAATTTTGGTCTATGGCTTTTTGTTGATTGCCCTGCGCTTAGGCGGTAAACGAGAACTGGGGCAACTCACCGGCTTTGATTTGGTGGTGCTGCTCATGCTCTCAAACGCCGTACAAAACGCCATTATCGGCAACGACAACTCCGTTACCGGGGGCTTTATTGGTGCCGCGACGCTGTTGATGACCAACTATCTAGTGGTGCGGCTAACCTATCGCCATCCCAAAGTACAGCAGCTCATCGAGGGCAAGCCGAGACTGCTTCTGCTCGATGGCCAGATGATTCCCGAAAATTTGCACCAGGAACTCATCAGTGCCGGAGAGTTAAAAACAGTGCTGCGACGTCAGGGATTTGAAGACTTGGCCGAAATTAAAGCCGCCATTTTAGAAACCAGCGGCAGCATCACCGTAGAGCGCGCCGTCGATTTACCAACCCCCGTCGAGGCTGAGCTGCTGGAGCGTCTGGCGCGAATCGAGCGGCTACTGCAATCTACCTAAAGCTGACATTAACCACCGAGGCATTACCCTCGATGGGGTGACTGAGTCAACTGAAGCTGCCCAGCGCGATCTGTGGATGCAACCCGATCGCCTCGGACCGAGCAAGATACCCAGTACGTCACGGCGCTTAACCAGCTCCTGGAGGCGATGTCAGATTGACACAGCTCAGTCACAGGTTAGCCATAGGGTTTTCCTAAAGTACTCACCAGTTGGCCTAGAGGTGTTTCCGATGGTGTTTTTACCCTTCTTGACGGGGGCGGCGATCGTTGCTCTGGCTTTAGTGGCTGGTGTTAGCTTCATGACCTGGCTATTTCCTGTATCGCCACCCGATGCCGACCATAAAAGACAACCCTAAGGCCCATCGTTTCACGGGGCAAAGGTGCTCAACTGAGCACCTTTGCCCTGGCATGCTTGGGGGTAGAATTTGCGCGGGTCAGACCTTGGTCAGCCTTAGCCCCGGTTCTTGATGGTCATGACCTGTACAATCCTCTGGGCCAGGTCGCTGGGAATATCGAGAATACGATAGAGATCTTCAAGAAAGGCCTGTTCCTGGGGGGTAACCGTGCGGTCAGACAGCACCAGGTCAGTGGCAATGGCAAAGGCTGTCTCGCGCATATCTTGGGATAAAGCCCCCTTGGCCTCGTTAACCAACACCCCTGGGCCCTGCTGTTTAAGGCGCTCGAGTACCAGATCAAACATGTGCTGCATAGCCTCGGCGGAGTAGCTGTTAAACATGACCATCCGCGACAGCAGCATGGTCATGTCTTGCCCCTCTTGCTCGGCTAAATAGCCGTCAGCGGCGATCGCCACCATGGCGATGCTGGCCAGGGCTTCGGCAGACCCCATGGATAACTCGGTCATAGGTTTGTCTCGATATACAGGGGCGTCGTCTTGGTGCCTTTATTTTTGCGCTAAAGTCCCCAGGGAACAATTGGGGTTGAAGAGTCTTTACAGCGAGTACGGCTTTAGAAGAATTGCCATCGGTCAAAATGCTTAAATTTGTGATCAAACTCACAAGCTGTAGTGACAAATTCGCTAGGTCTCTAGGAACTTTCCCGTGATACTAAGGTTGACTCAACTTTAGCCGAGTCATCTACAGGGAACACACAACCAACCGGCAACTCCATGCATTTGGGCTTGTCGGTTTTTTTTGCCCTTGGGTTCGACGGCGATCGCCCGTACCCAAGCCCCCAGCTACAGGCTGCGCCCCGCCGCCTGCCGATAGAATTGCCGCATATCGCTAAGCCATTGCCGTCGCGACTCGTCCCAGGTGTAAAACATATGCCCTCCCTCGAAATGTCGCAGGGTCAGGTTGGTCTGCAAATCGGGGTTGAGGTTCATTAAATCGACCAGATGGTTAGACGAGAAATAGGGGGTTACTAGGTCGTAGATGCCGTGGGTAATATAGACCTGGAGGTAGGGGTTGAGGGCCATGCCCACCCGCAGGTCATCGACCGAGCCGATAAACCCCTGACGGTACTCACTCTCCGGCAAAAACTCCCAGGCTTTGAACACCTCAAAACTGAGTAGGTTGTAGGTCAGGGTCGTATCAACCCCCAGGGTCGATCGCAGGTGGCTGTTAATGGCACCCGTAAACAGGCGATCGATGCCCTCTAGGGTGGGGTCGGTGCCCTCATTCACCAGGCGATCGGGGAAAGGGTCGATCGCCGTTACGGAGGCATCGTAGAGGCCTAAAATGCGCTGCTGGTGGCGCAGTAGCTCTCGAGCGAAGGTGACAATGTCGATGCGGCCCCGATGGCGCTGCACCAATGCGGGGGAGAGGCCAATCAGCTGGGCCAGTTGATCGAAGACATGCTGCTGCTCCTCGGCGGGGGCGGTGCCGCCCAGGGCCAGCAGCGGGATCAAGGTTTTGCGGGCAAATTCAGCGGCTTTGACCCCGTGGGCGGTGGGGGTGTCGGCGGTCGTTACCCGCCCGTGCAGCACCGCTGTTGCCGCCATCGATGGGATTACCGTAGCCCAGCCGCTGAGGTTGTAATCGGTGCCCTCCAGCAGCATGAACTCCATCACCGGAGAAATTAGAATAGCGCCGCACAGGCCCACGCCGTAGTCTTGCTGAAGCTTGCGACAGAGTTTGGCCACCCGAAAGCCACCGTAGCTCTCCCCGGCAATGAATACCGGCGACAGCCAGCGGTGGTGGGCCGACAGATAGCCCTGAATAAATTCGCCCAGGGCGTTGAGGTCGCGATCGACCGTCCAGAATTTTTTGGCCTTGTCGTCAGCTTTATCGTCGGCCTTGTCGTCGGGCTTGTGGCCCGGTTTATGGTCTGACTGAGCAGATTTTTCACCGTTCTTGGGCAGGGTACGACTAAAGCCGGTGCCCACTGGGTCGATAAAAACGAGATCGGTAAAGCTGAGCCAGCTCTCGGCGTTGTCGACTACCTGCACCGGCGGGCGAGGCAGGCTACCATTGGGGTTAAACACCACTCGGCGCGGCCCGAGGGCACCCATATGTAGATAGGCCGAGGCCGCCCCTGGCCCACCGTTAAACACGAAGGTAATCGGGCGCTGGGCCGGGTCTTGGTCGGCGATGGTGTAGGCCACGTGGAACAGCTCGGCTACGGGCTGATCTTTTTCGTAGAGAGTTTGCCATTGGGCCGAGGCCTTGTAGGGTTGGCTGCCGAGCAAATGCTCGGTGGTGTTGCCCTGGCGCTGGGGGGTATCTACCATGGAGATGCTGCTGGACGGGGGCTGAGGTCTTTTGCATCTTACTCCCTATGGTGCCGGGCCAGGCATTGCTTCCACGTAGGGTTCAAATCAGCGCCGAGACTTGTATATCTCTGCGGGGCAGGGGGCGAAAAAGGTCTGCCCTTGACCGACTATGAAGACGATCTGGCTGTCAGGATCTAGATTAGGGTAAGCCCTCTTTGAGGTTAACCCCCGATGCGATCGCTTCTGCCCAATGGTATTGTCAGCGCCTTCGATAACGTCTATGACGGCTGGATTTGGTGGAATCTATTCCTAGCCTTTGTACCTCTGCTGTTGAGTTTTGGTCTGTTTCGCAGTCGCGTCATACCGCAAAAATGGTTTTTAGCCGCCTGGTCAGGGGTAGGCGTCATTGGCGTGATCGGACTATGGCCGAGAATGCCCCGGGTAATGCAGGGTTGGTTCAACATCCTGGGCGACGGTGGCCTTGCCACCCAGCTGCGCCTGCTGTGGTTGATCGGACTGATCGGGGTGGCGGCGGCCATGAGCTGGCTGGTGTTTCAAAAGCAGAGTACCCCTCGGGGCTGGCTGTGGTGGGCTGGGCTGGTGGTATTTCTGGCTTTTTTGCCCAATGCCCCCTATGTCCTAACCGACATCATTCACCTGATTCATGGCACCAGCTCTGGCCTGATCCGCACCTGGGTGGTGGCGTTGGTGTTTATTCCCATCCATACGATCGCAATTTTGCTGGGGTTTGAGGCCTACGTCATCTCTATTCTCAACCTGGCGATCTATCTCAAACAGCATGGGGCGCGAGCGCTGATTTTGCCGATTGAGCTGTTGATCCATGCCCTGTGTGCCGTGGGCATCTATCTGGGTCGCTTTCTGCGGTTCAACAGTTGGGATCTGGTGGTAGACCCCACCAGCGTTCTCGTCGATACCCTAGACGTCCTCACCTCTAAGCGACCGATCGCAGTCATTGCGGTCACCTTTGTGGGTTTGGCCAGTTTGTACTGGCTGATGAAACAGGTCACCCTGGGACTCAAGCTGCGCATTCGATACGCTCGCCAGGGGCTAGACGCGCTCGATTAAGCGGGGCCTCCGGATGGGCGAGTGGGGGAAACGAAGTAAGAACCGGGCATATTAGCCCTAGCGCACTTCTCCGGTATTTTTACGATGGCTCTCAACCCCAGCGTGCAGCACTTTCAAACCCTGATAACGTCGTTTCATCCAGTGGTGGTGATCGACACGGTGGAAGAAGAGCGGGTGCAGGGGTTAATTAGCGCAGCCTGTGCCGATATGCAGATGACGGTGTTTGAGTGGAGCATTGCCCAGGGGTTGATGCGATCGCCTGACAGTCCCGACCATCGCTGGCAAAACGAGTACAGCCCCCCCAGCGCCAAGCGCGGCCAGGCGCTGCCCCAGACCACCGAACCTCTGGACATGCTGCGCCACATTCAGGACCTGAGTTTTAAGGCGATCTACTGGCTCAAAGACTTTGCTCCCCACCTCAAAGACCCGGTGGTGGCGCGACAGTTTCGGGAGGTGGCCGACCAGTTTTCTCGCAATCGCTCATCGCTGGTGATCAGCGGCACTGGCCATAGCCTGCCGCCCGAAATTGCCCATGATGTGGTGTATTTTGACATCAAGCTGCCTCAGCCCGAAGAGCTTTACGGGGCCGTGGCCGACGTGGTGCGATCGCTCAAGGGCCGGGTCAAAGTCGAGCTCAGTCCCGAAGATATTCACACCCTGGTCAAAGCTCTCCAGGGTATGACCCTGAGCCAAACCCGCAAGGTGGTCGCCTACGCCGCTCTCCACGATGGCAAACTCAATACCGACGATGTCAATCGGGTGCTGGAGCGCAAAGCCCGCGTCATTCACGAAGAGGGGCTGCTCGACTATTTTCCTTCCGAGACCAACTTGGCCGAGCTAGGTGGTTTTGAGGGGCTGAAGCGCTGGCTAGGCTATGCCAAGGTGGGCTTTACTCCCCAGGCACGCCGGTACAATCTGCCTGCCCCCAAGGGTATTTTGATCGTCGGCATTCAGGGCTGCGGCAAGTCGTTGGCGGCCAAAACCATTGCCCGCCAGTGGAATTTACCCCTGCTCAAGCTCGACGCAGGCCGCCTCTACGACAAGTACATCGGCGAATCTGATAAGAATTTTCGCCGCGCGGTAACCATGGCCGAAACCATGTCCCCCTGCATTCTCTGGATGGATGAAATTGAGAAAAGTATGGGTCAAACCAGCGGCGAGGGCGATGGTGGCCTCAGCCGCCGCCTGTTTGGCTATTTTCTCACCTGGCTCCAGGAGAAATCCCAGGAAATTTTTGTGGTCGCCACCGCCAATGACCTATCAGCCATTCCGCCGGAGCTGCTGCGCAAGGGCCGCTTTGACGAGATTTTCTTTGTCGATCTACCCGAGGCCGATGAGCGCCACGATATTCTAAATATTCACCTCAGTCGCCGCCAGCAGGGCATCGACGCCTTTGACCTCGACGAACTCGTCATCGCCAGCGAGGGCTTTAGCGGCGCTGAGATCGAGCAGGCGGTGATCACCGCCCACTACCGCGCCCTTTACGAGAACCGCTCCGCCAATACCACCCTGCTGCTAGAAGAGATTAAGCGTACGGTGCCCCTGTCGGTTACCCGCCGAGAAGATATTCAACAGCTGCGAGCGATGGCCCGCGAGCGCTTTGTGACTGCTCGGTAGGAGCCCGATACCACTTTTTCTGGCTAGGGCTGTTCACTTTAAAGAAGGAAAATTTTCGGAAAAATCGTGGAAAGTTGCGTAATACCCGGCGGGTGCCCTGTATTACCTAGAACATCTAGCTACATCTGAGTGTGGACATCGCACTACAGATGTAACATAATGAATCCATCTACATTATTCAAACCCAGCCTGCGCTCAAACCTGATATTCCCATGAACTGCCGCTTATCCAGAGAAAACATCCGCTTACTGCACCGAATTCGCCCGTGTTTTGGCGAACAGTCGGTGTTGTTTATCGGTGAGCGGCCCAATAGCCCGGCCGCTAAACCCGCCTATACAGGTATCAACGGCATAGCCACCGAATGGCTCGGTCGAGACCATTTAGCCAAAAGCGGAAGGGGTAGGAGCAACCTATCTCTTTTATAGGGAAAAGCATAATTACTGCTCTGCCCCCCGCTTTTGAGAGCCAAAAGCGGGGGGTATTTTTTTGGATTACAGCCATGTCTATTCAGCAGCAAACGCCACAGCCTCTCGTGCTTCAGCATCAAGTGGTTGTGTTTTCAAAAAACTATCTGCCTTTGATGCGTATCAATATCAGGCGGGCGATCGCCCTTTTAGTCACCGGCCAGGCCGAAGCGATCGCACTGCACGGCGCTCAGCAGTGGCAGGTGCGCTCTCCCAATCTTGTACTACAAGTCTCAGAGCACATCCGGCTGACCAGTGGCGATCGCGAACGGCACTGGAAGGTGCCCCCGGTGAGCCGCCGGGAAGTGTTTCGCCGTGACCAGTACCGCTGCCAGTACTGCGGCAGCCCCAGGCGACTGACAATTGACCACGTGATTCCCCATTCAAAAGGGGGCACCCACACCTGGGACAACGTGGTCGCGGCCTGCGAGCGCTGCAACACCACTAAGGGCGATCGCCTGTTACCAGACACCCACCTGGTGCTCAAAACCAAACCCAAAGCGCCCATGCACCCGGTTATGGCCTTTGCCGACCAGTTTTGGAGCGAGCATCCCCCCGACTAACCCACTAGCATAGGAGACCCGACCAATGTTGAAGCTGAACTACACCGACCTCGGACTCTATATGGAGTGGGTCATGGCCTCCCCTGAAATGCTCATCGCCCAGCACGTTGTTTTGGCGATGCGGTTGGCCCAAAACTTGCATGTAGAACCTGGCCAGGCGAGCTTTTTGCTGCCTACCCAGATCGCTGAGTTACGGCAGCTCGAAAGCGTGCTACGAGACGAGGGTGTTCGTAATACACAGGTCTTTCCCGTGGACGATTGGTTTGTCGAAATCAAACTCAGTGGTAGCTGGATTGCCTCCAGCCCCGACGCCCATGAGGGGATGTTTGTAACCGCCCTGAGCGATCGCACCGAAGCCCTCATCTACAAGTTGTGGCAACTGAGTGAAAGTCCTGTTTCTGCTTGGGCATAGCCCGAAAAGCCTGGTCTGGGTAAGGCATCCCAGTTTTCTGCGAGAGCGCTACCCAGACCTTTCTACCAAAAGTTGCAATCCACACTTGACAGTCTGTAGTATACATACTACATTTGTAGCATCAGGGCAGGCAAAGCCTTCCTCAAGGCTTGAAACCTTTCCATCTGAACCTTGAAAACTAAATACTGCCACCTTTGGGGATGTAGCTTAGTCAGGCTAAAAGCACTCGTTTGTCGAACGAGCGATCGTGGGTTCAAATCCCATCATCCCCGTATAGCGGTGTAGCTCATGAGGTAGAGCACCAGCAAACGTTGACTCGCTGGAGGATAGTCCCCCAGGTGTGGTGACATACGTAAGGGACAGCCGGAATGCCGAATTTGCAGTGCACCTGACGAAGCAGGGATGTGAGTTGGGGAAGCGCGTTTTAAGGCACCGGAGTACTCGTGGGTTCGAGTCCCACCACCGCTATTGATAGCCTCGTGGACGATCAGATAAGTCGCTGTGATTCTCAGTCATAGAGAAGCGGGTGCAGCTCCCGTCGAGGCTTCCACATTGAGGATGTAGCTCAGTTGGAAAGAGCGCCCGTTTCCGAGGCAGGAGCCACAGGTTCAAATCCTGTCATCTTCGTCCGTGGGGACGCGACTGGTGTTGACTGCTCCGAAACCAACAAACGGACGGTTGCAGGACTGGAGTTCAATCCTCCACGTCTCCACCAAATCTCCAGGTAGCCAAATTAGCAAGGCGCTGGTCTGCAAAACCGGAAATTGCGGGTGCAACTCCCGCCCTGGAGTCCACTTTTTGGCAGCGTAGCTTAACCAGCAAAGCCCCAGGTTCATACCCTGGTTGTTGCGGGTGCAACTCCCGCCGCTGCGACCAACTAGCACAGATGGTGTAACGGTAACATCACGGTCTCCAAAACCGTTGTTCCAGGTATTTCCTCCGGAAACGCTCCGCGAACGAATCCTGGTCTGTGCGTTTCTACGTCTGCCGCGGCGTAGAAATTTCCTGGTGCCGTAGGCAAATCGGTAAAGCCGTCGATCTTTCAAGTCGATGTTTGCGGGTTCAACTCCCGTCGGCACTGCCAAACGACTCATGCTGTGAGTCACGATTTCAACAACATAGGTCGGCTCGCCTACCGGTGGGGGCAACGGTCTGTAAAACCGCCGCTTATTGCATTGCTGGTTCAAGTCCAGCCCGACCTACCAAAGTTTTGGAGCGATCGCCATCGGTAAAGCAAGCTGTTTGCTAAACAGTCGTGGGATTCCCACTACAGGTATCTCCTTTCGGAGACGCTGCGCGTTCGCGCCAGCGTTGCGGAGCAAAACAGCTCCTGTTCGCTCCGCTCTTGAGAACGTGGTGTAACTGGATAACACATCGGTCTACGAAACCGAAGAGTGGGGGTTTCTCCTTCGGAGACGCTGACGCGAACGAAACCCTCCGTTCTCGCCACCTTTGGAGGATACCGCTGAATGGTCGGCAACTGGTCTTGAAAACCAGGGTAGTCCTTGGGCTAGGGGTGTTTCCTTCGGAAACGCTCCGCGAACGATTCCTCTATCCTCCGCCAAAACGGGAAGTTGGTGAAGCTGGTGCTCACGTGCCGCTGAAGACGGTGAGAAGACGGTTCGATTCCGTCACTTCCCATGCCCCATAGCTCAATGGTGGAGCTGGCGGCTGTTAACCGCACGGTTGTAGGTTCAAGTCCTACTGGGGCAGCCATTCATTGCCGAGTGGACGACTTGGAAAGTCGCTGTGACTCTGAATCACAGAGATGCTGGTTCAAATCCAGCCTCGGCATCCATGCGTTGGGAAGTACGCAAACAGGAAAAGCGACCTGACTTTGAATCAGGTGTTTGAGGGTTCGATTCCTTCCTTCCCAGTCGGGGGGCATGGGCGTTGCTTACTTGAGCGATCGCCCTATCCTCCTGTTTACGCTCCCGTAGCCCAACTGGCAGAGGCGACTGTCTTAGAAACAGTTCATGTGTAGGTTCAACTCCTACCGGGAGCACTCGTCGGGATGTAATTCAGTGGTCAGAAGCCTTGGTTTGGGACCAAGGAGTCGTGGGTTCAAATCCTACCATCCCGACCATTTCATACACCGGAGGCGGAAGTGGTGACGCGCGCACCTGATTAGTGTGTTGTAGCAGGTTTCTCCTGATGGAGACGCTGCGCGAACGATTCCTGCCCGGTGTACCAACTTGGGTCGTTGGCAGAGCGGATATGCAGCCGCCTTTTAAGCGGAGAGATCCAGGTTCGACCCCTGGGCGACCCACTGGATTTTAGATTTCGGATTTTGGATTTTGAATTGGGAGAAAATCCAAAATCGGCAATCCAAAATCCAAAATTTCTCTCCTTTTGGGTTGTTAGCTCAGTTGGTAGAGCAGCCGCCTCTTAAGCGGAAGTGCGTAGGTTCGAACCCTACACAGCCCACTTAAGGTGTAGATGGGTAGACGAGTGGATGGGAAAACAACCTACTTACTCAGTTACTCATCCACCCTTTTGCCCCTGTGACGCAATTGGCAGACGTATCCCGCTTAAACCGGGACAGATGCAGGTTCGACTCCTGTCAGGGGTATCGCGGAGATGGAGCTATGGTGCGCTCTGAGGTTTCATAAGCCTTCACGTAGTGGGTTCGAATCCCACCTCCGCTACCAACAAGCTGGTGTGGCTCAACGGTAGAGCAACTGTTTTGTAAACAGTCGGTTGCAGGTTTCTCCCTCCGGGAGACGCTTCGCGAACGACTCCTGCCAGGACTACCAAATGTGGGCGTGTCGCCTAATGGAATGGGCATCGATCTTCTAAATCGACCTGTGTAGGTTCGATCCCTACCACGCCTGCTGCTTGGGTCTGTAGCTCTAACTGGGAGAGCGCCTGTTTTGCACACAGGAGGCTGTGGGTATTCCCTAGCGGGAACGCTAGCGCGAACGCCCCCCACCAGATCCACTGTGACTGTTGGCGAAGCCGCCCCAGAGGGGCTACCCGAAGTGATGGAGGGGCTGGTTTGTGACACCAGTGTTAGCGAGTTTCTCCCCAGGGAGACGCTTCGCGAACGACTCTCGTCAGTCACCCCAAATGTTTTTGGCGTTTGGGTTAGTTTTTGTTGTTCTAAATTCCCCGATGGAGGTGAGTTCAATGACGTTTAACTATCAACAACCAATGATCGCAGTCTAACTTTATTCACAGTTCAATCTATGAGTGAGCATCGTTTAGCTGAAATTGTCATTGAACGTCCTCGCCGTGGCATGAGGATGAGTTCTCGCAAGTTAAAAGGAGGGAAGAAACGTTTATGCCAATTGACGAAAGTGGCAAGCGAAGATGGTTTGCTCAGCCCCTATCTGATTAAGCCCTGGCAAAAGACCAAGTATTTTTCAGATCATCTGGGGCCGCTGCGGCGCTGGTTGCGATCGCAGGTCGGCCAACCCTGGAATGCCGTTTATAGCAAGCTTTGCCGACGGCTAGATACCAGCACACTGGCGGGTCAGCATATCCTTAGTCACGTGTGGGATTATGTTGAGCGCTATGTGGAGATGATCGACGGTGTGCTCTACTGCAAGCCTGAGTGGGGCGGGTTTAAGCCACTGGAGAGCCACTATCGCGATCGCTTTTACGTCCATCCTGAAACAGGTCTGTTGTGTGTGGTTCAAAAAGTGCCGCGCAAGCAAAAAGATCGGAAGCAGGAGCGCGATCGCATTGTGATCGATCGCCACCATCAATATCGCCAGCTGGATGAGATTTGGTATCTCGTCACGTTCGCCGACTTTCCAGTAAATGGAGCCGAGACTGTGACCGATATCTTGCAGGGCGAAATCACCTGGCAGCAGGCGATTATCTTTCAGGGCGATCGCATCTACGCCGTTAGCAAGCGGCAGTGCAACAAGAAAACGCTGCGCCTGATTCGCCAGCAGCTTTCTTAAGCTTAGTTTTCCACTTGGAGGTGAGACCCATGAAACGCTTTAACCCCAGGCAAAACGACGATCTCGACGCGCTCTTGGACGACTTTGAGGAAGCTGGCAGTTCTAGCTTTTGAGCCCTCTAGCAAACGTCGTCGGGGCTACCCATCTGAAACCGCCGTGAAACGGGGACACCGCCTCGTCCACGGCGACAAAGAACTGCACGAAAAACTCGGTAACAACGACCTGTGTCCTTGCGGTTCGGGGCGTCGCTTTCAAGCGCTGCTGTCGCAACAGTGGCCGCTACGACGGCAGCCTACGCAGCCACTACTTTTAGGCCCTGATTGTGGCGATGGGGGGCTGACAAACTATTTACGATATGAGGAGGTGGTTCTGATGAAACTAGCAGAAGCTTTGATTTTGCGGGCCGACGCGCAGAAGCATGTGGCCCAGCTGCGGCAGCGGCTAACGCGGAGCGCCCGCGTCCAAGAGGGTGAGCAGCCGCCCGAAGACCCCCAGGAACTCCTGGCGGAACTAGAGGCGACCACCCGTGAACTGGTGCGACTGATTCAACAGATCAATCACACCAACTCGATCACGCCGTTTCAGGAAGCCATGCTGTCGGATGCTCTGGCTACGCGGGATGTGCTCCGTCTGAAGCGGGGCAGCTACGAGGGTTTGATCAATGCTGCGACAATTTCGCAGGATCGATACATGCGATCGGAACTGCGTTTTGTCAGCACGGTCAATGTGGCTGAGCTGCAGCAAACCATCGACCAGCTATCGCGGGATTACCGTGAGCTAGATGCTCAGATTCAAGCCCTCAACTGGGCCACTGATCTGATTGAAAGCTAAACAAACTGGGGCAGTCATAGTGCTGCCCGCACCATGAATGAGTGGGTAGCTTATTCGGTAAAGGCGAGTACGAATCCGCCAACTGGATTGAAGTTGGATTTTATCGGCTGCAAACCGATCACCTGGAAGCACCTAGGGCAGTGCGGGTTCGAATCCCACTTACAGCGTATGCCCAGCATTGTGACAGGGGTATTGGGTATTGTAACTGGTTACTACCGCGTACTGATTCATCGGATAAGTGAGGGTTTGGGTAAGGGGAAATCTGACCCGCATTGGGTCAGTCGCTCATTCACAAGGCTACGGGTAGCGATCGCCAGGGGTGCCGCCATCCAATCTGTAACGCCAAGGATGTAAAACCATGCCTTATCAACCATTGAAGTTATCAACATCGGTGCCCGTTCTGTCTTGGGCCGGGCATGAGTTAGGTCCCCAAGAGACCAAAATGGCCAAAAACGTGGCCTCCTTACCCTTTGTTCACAAGCATGTGGCCTTGATGCCCGATGTTCACCTGGGCAAAGGGGCGCTGGTGGGCTCGGTGATTGCCACTAAAGCGGCGATCATTCCGGCGGCGGTGGGGGTGGATATTGGCTGCGGCATGTGCGCCGTCAAGACCCCGTACCAGGCCGACCAGCTGGAGGGCAAGCTCAAGCAGATTCGCGCTGAGGTAGAAAAGCTGATTCCGGTAGGCTTCGACTACAACAAGGAGGTCGGCAAAGACGTGACCAACTGGCAGGGCTGGAGCACCTTCAAAGCGCTGCATCCCAAGGTGCAGCATCTGGAAGGCAAGGCCCAAAAGCAGATGGGTAGCCTCGGCGGCGGCAACCACTTTATTGAGCTGTGTCTGGATGAGGCTGGGCAGGTGTGGCTGATGCTGCACTCCGGCAGCCGCAACATCGGCAACATGCTGGCTCAGCGCCATATCGAGACCGCCAAAGACCTGGCCAAGCTGGCCGGGCTGAAGCTGCCCGATCCTGACCTGTCCTATTTTGTGCAGGGTACGCCGGAGTTCGAGGCCTACTGGCGCGATCTGCAGTGGGCGCAAAACTACGCCCTGCGCAACCGGGAGGTGATGATGGCCCGCTTCAAGCGGGTGGTAGAAATCCATCTGGCCGGGGGCAAGCCCTTTAAGCCCGAGCTACAGGTCAACTGCCACCACAACTACGCCGAGCGAGAGGTGCATTTCGATGAAGCGGTGTACGTCACTCGCAAAGGTGCGGTGCGATCGCAGGCAACCGACTATGGCATCATCCCCGGTTCCATGGGGGCGAAGTCCTTCATTGTGAAGGGCAAGGGCTGTGCCGATGCGTTCTGCTCGTGCTCCCACGGGGCGGGGCGGCAGATGTCTCGCAGTCAGGCTAAGCGCACCTTTACGCTGGATGATCTCGTCCAGCAAACCGAGGGCGTGGAGTGCCGCAAGGATGCGGGCGTGCTGGATGAAATTCCGGGGGCGTACAAGCCGATTGAGCAGGTGATGGCCAACCAGGCCGACCTGGTGGAGGTCGTTGCTACTCTCAAGCAGGTGATGTGCGTCAAAGGGTAATGGCTGGTGAGGCGGCGGCGCGATCGCGCCGCCGCCTCACCGGAGCCGGTTTTGGCCCAATCCAGCAATACCTCGAAGCCGTGGCGGTCCTCAGCTGTCGCCAGATATCAGGCCCGATCGGCTGCCTTCGTCAGCTCGGATGTGAAGTCTTTTTCACCGGTTATTCCCAGGGCGGTGGGAATAACCGGTGGGGTTTCACCCGGCTAATAACGTCTCGGCGAACCAATGGCCAAATCAGTATTTTAGTACTATAATCAGAGTCTCGCCATCCTTGCAGGCTTATGGGTTCGTCGCCGTTCAGGCGACTTGACTATCTGCCCAAACCTCGGGTGTGGCTAAATCTGGACGAGTGTTTATAAATGTTCCGTAACGACGGAGCACCTAAGCGGAATCGTTTACCCCACCAAACGATCGCAGGGTGCTACGGAGTGAAGGAGCATTTATAAACCAAACGCGCCGCCGGAGTGCTCCGGCGGCGCGTTTGGTAGTCGGGCGGCGGCTGGTTACAGGGTGGCCAGCAGCTCACGGTAGAGGTCTTTAACGACGTGAGAGATAACCTTAGAGACAGCCTTGGTGTGGGGCATGGGTGGCAAGGCCTGATAGAAATCCCTATGCTTGGCTAGGTATTTAGGGGCCAGGCCCGGAGCATTGCCCCGGAGCACTACTTGAGAGCGCACATGCAGGTAGAGGGCCACACGGGCGTACTTTGGCCCGGCGGCGCGTTCGGTGGCCAGCTGCCCCGATTGGTAGGTCTTAGTGCCATTGCCCAGGCTGAGCCGGAATGCTCCGAGCGATTTATTCCGGCGGTTGGTGTGGTTACCCTTCACCGAGGGCACCCGGATTTTAATCGGTTTGCCGTCAGGGCCCATGAACTGCTGATACGGATAGATCCGACTGAGGATTGAAGCTCGGGTGAGAGGGCCGAACCCGAATAGGTCAAAAACGGCATGGTAGGGCGCAAACTCTGAGGCAGACGCCAAGGCCTGTATCCGTTGCTCCATGTCGTATTGCTTGCGCTCAAGCTCACACACCTGAGTTGCCAGGGTTTTAGATAGCTCACTCAGACCGGAGCCGATCGACTCATCTAGGGAGCGTTGACGGGTTGCGGCCTGCTGGTAGTCCTCACCAGCGATGAACCGCCACAGGCCCGGCGGGGTAGGCTCCAGAAATTCGCGCACCTGGCGGGGCTTGCCGCCGCTGCGGCTACGGCACACCTCTGGCCACTCCCTTGAGAGCAGCTGCCACAGGCGGCGCTGGTGGTTACCGGTCATGCGCGATAGGAAGGTATGTTGAAGTAGAGATTCGCGCAGTTCTTCGGCATAGTCACTCAGAAAAGCGGTGGGGTTGTCGAGGTTTTCAGCGCCATAGAGGGCCAAAAAAGCGCCGTCGTAACGGTCTGTTTTTGACATGACGCCGTGATATTCCTTCAGAGCTTTAACCCGCTTGGGGTTAACTCTGAGTACACAGCGTTCGTTTGCCTTGAGCAGGTCAATCCAGATTTTTGAGTAGTCGCCGGTGGGTTCTATCACAAACACTTCGCCCAGCTCCAGCAGTGTTTGGGCACCGATGAGGTTAGGTAAAAGGGTCTGTGGTGTATAAGAACGGGCGAATTCTGGATAGTTTTTAGGTAGGTTATCAGAGTCTAGACAACAGCAAACGATAGAAGTCTTGCCGACTTCTATTCCGATTATTTTGGTCATGGGGCCTTACTTAGATCGTTGTTCCAAAAGCTCCAGGCCGATGCACGGCACTGTCTAGCACGTCATTCTTAGATCCGTAGTCCCTTACAAGGGGCCGTGTAGCAACGTTAAATGAGCGCAGGGCTAAGGGCCGTGTAGCAACGTTCCGTAGCCGATAAGACAGCAACATTTATAAAACTCCGGCCCAAAGGCGGTTTAGAGAGTAGAGGGATTGCGGCCCCTCTACCCGTGCAAGCTAACCCGCGACACCGGCCCGGCGGGGTCGGTGTTTCGTCCTATCAGGACTCATCAGGCGTGTTTTTGTCGTCGTCGAGGGCGTTTTTGTCGTCGTCGAGAGCGGCGATCGCGGCGTAGTCGGTCAGCGCCTGGGCAGCGATCGCCGCAATGCCCTGCGGCGGAGTATTGCGATAACGGTAGAAACCTTGCTTGCGGGCTTCGGCTATCAGGTCGTCACGACTTAGATCTGTCCATGGGCCCAGGTCTTGCACCTCATCGGCTAGCCAGGCCACGGCGAGCAGATGGGCAGCTAGGCAGTCTAAAACCTCAGTCGGTAGGCGGTTAGTAGTGCTCATTGGGTTCGGTGGGGTAGGGGTCAACGGGATCGGCAGCGGTGGGGGTATCGTCGGGCGACAGATACCAATCGCCAAACATGGCACGGCCTAGGGAGTGCATGGCGGGCGATGGCTCCGACCGCTTTACCGGAGCTATCCAAGACGGGAACGGGGGTTCTGGCGGTTGATCGAGGGCTGGGAACACCGCCGCATGGGGGGCCGCACCCACCACCTCGGCGGTGAGTTGGCGGAGTCGAACCAGGGTACCGGCCACCATATCTCTGGTTTGATCGCCGGGGGTAGCCTCAACCGCTTCAATCGCATTCTTAGCCCAGCGCTCAAAGGTGCCCGCGTGGCCTTCGTTGGCGTAATACATGGGGTCTACGTTAGCAATGTGAGCTTCATTAGCAGCCAGCTGCAGGGCCAGGTAGAGCACGGCGATCGCATTGAGTAGATCGGCGGTTTGGGGCTCAAATTCGGCCGGGTCGAGCACCAGGCGGATAGATTCGGCGGTGCTGTGTAGGCATTCCGCCATGTCGGAGGGCGATTCGTAGAGGCCGTTATTTAAACAGTTGAGCGTGTCGATTAGTTCGCGGATAGCGTCGGCTGTCCACGGGGGCAGGGTGTAGGGTCTAGTCATAGTTAATCTCTCTTAGCTCGAATTGGTCAACGGCATCGGGGTTGGTGATTTCCAGGCCGCGCATAAAGGCACCGGCGTGGGCGCGGTAAAGGAATATCGCAACGGGCATCATGCCGTTTGTGCGCGGGTCGCGGTGCATAACAACGTAGGGGAACTGGGGTAGTCTAGGGCTAGTATTTTGCACTCCTTGAGGCTCCGCTACGGTGGGGCCATTTTTTTGGCTTGGCATAGGGCATTCGAGGGCGATCGCCCTCGGTGAGACGATGGGTGGCCAGTGACCGAGTTGAACGGTTTACTTCCCACCTGGTGCACCAGGGGGCCTTTCCCAGACTGGCCAGAGAAGCCGGGGCAAGGAAGCATGCCCCGGCGGGGTATCCAGCTGACGCACGAAATTATTGTACGGCTAATAATCATCATTAGCAAGATTAGCCGTATAATTTGAATGATACTTTAGCCGTACAATGGAGGCAGTCACAATGAGTAATGGTCATGCCCAAGGAAACTCACGCCAAATATGGGGAGGCGAAAACCAGTCGAGTGGAGCTGAAGCTTACCCCCACGGCAGGCAAGATACTGCGAGAGAAAGCGCAGGCTTTGAACGTGTCAAACTCGGAGTTCGTGGAACAGCTGGTGAGGGGGGAGACTCCGTCGGCCAATGCAGAGCTCTTATTGGGAAACTCCTAACCCGGCTGATTAAGCGCGCCGAAGAACGGCTGGGTGAAATGAACGCCTGTATCGAGTGGTACGAAAAGGAGGCCCAAAAGGCGCAAGAAGAGTTAGATGAACTACTGGCGATCGCGGCAGATGGCCTGCTGACCTCCGAAGAGAACCAGGACTGACACTAAATAGCCCCAGAGGTGCGATCGCACCTCTGGGGCATGTTTTTGACTTCGATAACATCGGCCCGTTTCCTGTGCCCTATTAACGATTCGCGAGCTATTCGTTAATAGCGATCGCGCTTGATGTCCCATAATGCCTTTTCTGCGCACCATCGACCATCCCTGGATGGATTGGTTTCAGCCACGAATCGAACCAGGCGGTTAGAGATGTCGCGATCGCCGGTGTAGCGGTCTAGCGTGAATAGCAGCGCTGTCGGAACCTCAATGGGCGGGCGTACTGGTGTAGTTTTTGGTAGCGGAATAAGGTAGGCGGGATTGAGCTTTGATTGAGTTGATGGGGGCGGCGGTGGTGGCGGTGCAGCAGTTGGCGGTGGTAGCGGTGGCGGTGCAGCGGTTGGGGGTGATGGTGGCGCAGCGGTTGGGGGTGGTGGTGGCTCAATTTCAATTTTTGGGGCTAGGCCCGAGGCAGTTTCAATTTTGGTCGGTTTTTTGAATCTGGGCGGCTGCTCCGGCGGGGGCAATGGTGATCTGAGGTAAATGGCATTGCCGCCGATGATAGACACACCACCAGGCCGACTGCTCCGTTCTGTGTGCCGGGGCCGGGGTGGTGGAGGAGTAGGGTAGCGGCGGCGGGTCGTTGGCTTCGGAGCAGCACCAAAAAACGGCCTACTTACCCTGCCCTCTCTATATGCCTTGTCATGCAACTGCCACCAAGTACAGAAACCGTAGACTACGGCCTGCATTGCGATTAATTCCCAGTTCATTTCATCAATTTGCACTCAATAGGCTCAACATGCCCAACCGACAGACCGACCTATTCACCGATGGCCTGGCCGATCGCCTGGCCAATGACTTCATTGAAACCATGACCGAGCTGGGCCTTGACCGTGAGGCCCAAGAGCAGGCCGTGCTTCGACTCATGTTTCGCCACGTATGGAAACAGTTGCAACGGTTTCCTAAGCGTCACCGGGAGCTTTTTCTAGTTTTGCTGACTGAGGCTGTGTTGAAGGGGGAGCCATGAGCATGCCCGATTGCCCCAATGCAACACCCGCCCTCGATGAGCGCGCCGGGTGGTATTGCAAGGTGGGGTGCGGCGGCAACTGTCACAACGGGGTCGTTTTGCCTTCGACAGAGAAGAACGTTGATTTATCAAGGGTTACAGCGTCCGGCGCTGGGCAGCTGCGGGGAGCCGCGGCCCAGGCCACCAGGTCGGAACTGTCACAGGACGATTTACCTATTTTGCAGGCGATCGCCGCCATGGAGGAAAGCCCGTTTACGCCGGGCCAGGTGGTTTGGAAAGAGCGCACCTATTACGGTGTTACGGCCTGGCAGCCGTTCACCATCATTGACCGGGAGCGGGCCATCTGTCGGGCTGTCGTCATCGTAGAGGGCCAGGTCAAAGAGATTTGCGACACGCTGATCATTAACCGGGGGTTCAAAGAGTCGGTGCGCGATCGCGCACCGAAGCCAGCACCAGGGGCCACCATTCACTACGCCGGGACTGAAATGGTGGTGTACCACTCCGGTACTACTGAGGATTCGATCTGGCTGATGGAGCCGGGGGCCACGGTGGCGAAGCCCTACGACTGGCCTCCGGCCATGGCGGTGCCAGAGGAAGCGTTCGACGGCGATTCCGACAGCACTAATTTTCGCGGTTCTGGCGATTCCGACAGCAAGGGTTCTGCGATCGCCACTGGCGATCGCAGAACTTCTGACGGCGATTCCGACAGCACTAATTCTCGCGGTTCTGGCGAACTGTGGCAGGAATGCGGGCCATACGAGAGCAAGGGCCGAACATACTACCGTTACCGCTGGGGCCGGGGCCACAAAATAGAGGGTACTCGCCACATTCCGGGTGGGTTACTCACCAGAGAGAAGGTGGCGAGCCGGGCTAGTCGGGTCTACCTAGCGCTACACGTCGAGGGCAAGTCTCATAATGAGATAGTTGAGATGATCGACGAATGGCGAGGGGCGCGGTGCTGATAGAGGTAATTGAGTCTTGGCCTGAATACGGCGGCTGGCGGGGGGTGATCAACTTCATGGTTAGCTCCACAGGTATGGCCGAGGTGTTTAGCTGCTCAATTTTGCCGCCACCGTTTACCGAAGGGACTGTCGAGGTTTATTTGCCCGCTGAGGCACTTAGGCTTCTAGTGCGGAAAGCTTACCCGGACTCCGATTAGCTCTTGGTTGGAAGGGGTGGGGGTACTGGCCTCCGCTGGCCAGCTGCAAGTAGCGTTCGAGATCTTCTAGGCGCTGCTCCATGAGTCGGGCGCGAGTGTCGTAGTCGGTATCGACTATGCGCAGGGCTTCGATCCCGACCAGCGCTATTTTCACATCTTCACGGAGTAGCGTTAGCAGCGAGATAGCCTTGGTTACGTCGGCAAAGGCTTTGCGTAGGGCCACCACCACAGCGGTGGCCACCGACAGTATCAGAGGAATAGCAACTTCAATCGGCATCGCGGTCATCCTGATCACTATAGGCGTGGCCACCGCCGCCCTGGCGGCGACCGGGGAATTCGTCGCGATCGCTTTTGCCGTAGGCCAGGCTGACGATCGTCAGCACGGTCACCAGGACGGCGATACAGAAAGTAGGTAAAAGGCTAAGGGGCATCGGGTAGAAACTCGTCTAGGGCGACTTGCCAGTTAGCCGATTCAAATACCCGGGCGCGGAAGCTCAGCCGGGCTTGAAAGTAGCGCACGGTGTAACCAGCGCTGGCAAAGACCGGGTTGAAAGGAAGATAGAGAAGCCGTTCGTCAGTGGTGGGGTAGATGCGGCGGGTTTCAAAATAGCTGTCTTCGTAAAATTCATTGTTGGCGTAGAGCAGCCGGAGCTGAATAAATCCGGTGCCCGGCCATTCCCCAGACCAAGACTGGCTGATCCTAAACAGCTCACCGGCGGCGGGAGCGTTTAGGGTTCGCCAGTTATCCAGGGCAGGGGTTAGGGTGCCTAGGGTAGACCAGCCCATAATTAAGCGTCAGCTTTGGGCTTGGCCGGAGTCTTGGTTTTGGTAGCCCTGGCCCTGGTGCCGATCACGGTGACGCGGCGGCGGCGGGGCTTGAGGCGTTTTAGGATTTCGGCGGCGGATTCAGACATAAAGGTTGCTTAGTGGATTACAGCGGGCAAAAATAGGCCGGTCTCATGACGGTCAAACCTTACCCCCGCGTCGATTACATGCTCGATGTTATTGACCACGGCCCCGAGCCAGGCGTCAGGGTCAATGCCCTGCTCAGCCAGACAGTCTAGGGTGGTGTCGAGATAGCCCTGGCCGGTAATTAGGTCGGTAATCAAGGCATCGCGCACTAGGGCTGATTCCAGCTCATTGCGTTCGTCTGAACGGTTGAAGTCTGGATCAGCCCGTAGGGCGGTCAAGAAGGGATCGAGCGGGGATAGGGCGTCAGCCATGGTTACGCGGGCTCTACACCAATAAATTCACGAGAGAGGGAGACCCGCTTAACGGCGGCAGAAGCGTTGGCGGCCAGAATGGCCGCTTTTGCCGATAGGAAAGCATCTTGCTGGTCGGCTGTTGCAGTCTGAGCCCCGAAGGGGATAGAGAACCGCTCACCGGCGTACTTGAGGTACTGCAATCCGGTCACATCAGAGGTTTCGACGTTAACGGAGCGAGTTGCGTTCTCAAAGTAGACCACGCGAGCGCCCCGGAATTTAGGTAGGTTGATTAGGGTGTTGGCCCCTAGGGTATTGGTGACGGCCGCATCATCAGCCCCGTTAACAATGGCGCGCAATTTGGTATCACTGGCAGTGGTGCAGCGGCCGGCAACGTACTCATCGGTGGCAACGCTGGCGGTGAATGGCTGGAAATAGAGAGTCACATCTAGATTACGTGCGCCCTGAGTACCGATTCGGCTGGGCCGGGTGCCGAGGGTCTGCAAATGGTTGATGTAGTTGTTAAGGCCGGTTTGAAGTCTTGCAGCGCGTTTGATGTCTGAATAGCGATTACCCATGGTTATTACCCATAACGACTGTTGCATCCTGTTTACCCCTTTCTAGCCGGATAAATTCAGGGGCAAACGTCATAGACGTTCTGGCAAATTTTTAATACTCGCTAAAAACAAGCGGCCAAACAGGACAGACGCTAAGCGGCTAGGGCAGAGGGCCACAGGCCAGTGCGGTCTACCAGGGCGATCGGTTGCGTCAACCCCCACACATGCAACAGGGCGTATTGGAACCGCACGTCACCGACCGGGCGGCGGCGGGGCAGTCGTCGAGTGTCACCGTAGATATAGTCATTAGGCGGAATGACGGGGTAAGCTACGGCCTCAAGCTGGTTCTCGCTGACGTTGCATTTACTCAGGTCGGGGGCGTCGTTATTGATGTCGAGCACCTGGTTGATGAGCTGAATACCGGCAGCCTCTGAACGGCAGAGCAATTGAAGTTGATAGCCCTTGTTTTTGTCGGTATAGCTGACCATAACTTTGCCCTTACGCCAGATGTAGCCAGCGCCGACGGCAAAGTTAACCTTTACCCGCTGGGCTAGGGTCTGGGCGATCGCCGGGGTAATTTGGTCATAGGAGTACTGCATTAGGCGGAAGGTTATACGCCCTG
Organism: Nodosilinea sp. LEGE 07088; assembly: GCF_015207395.1. Taxonomy (GTDB): domain Bacteria; phylum Cyanobacteriota; class Cyanobacteriia; order Phormidesmidales; family Phormidesmidaceae; genus Nodosilinea. The sequence continues at coordinate 1,599 of NZ_JADEWX010000034.1, read as the reverse complement.
TGATCGGGTCATAGCCGGGCTCTACGTCGGCTAAATCCTCTTGAAAGTACAGAAAGATTTGGGGCCGGAATTTGCGGGTTTCGTGGGTGTCACCGGCGGGTATACCGGTGATGGGAATTTGCAGGCGTTGGAGGCGAACGCGCTCGAATAGATCCCACCTTAGAGAGGTCATCAGGAGGGAATCAGCGTCTTTATGAGTACAAGCCACGCGCAGAGAAGCCCTGGGCGTGGTAATGTCTTCGTCCCATTCCTCACCGCCTAAATCTGAAAAATAGTCGCGAATTTCACGATTCATCCAGCGGCGAATTGCGTCTTGAAGGTGCTCTTGTTCTGAGAACTCGGGGGGTAGGGCCATAGCTTAATTAACCTTGTCGGCATCGGTCGAGGTGATCGAGGGTGAGACGCTGGCGGCAGTTTCAGTGGCGATCGCATCCTGTACCGGCTGATTGCTAAACCAGGGGTCGGGGATGTCGTTTAAGGATGATTTGAACGCTTGCCAGTTCTCGCCTAGCTCGGCAGTTTCTTCCTGAATTTCCAAGACGTTGGAAGTTGCAACGGAGTACGCCGATAGGCGATCTTCGGTGTTTTCTAGGGCGTCAGTGATTTTGGAGAACCTGGCGCGGTTGCGATCGCGAGCCTGTGCCTGCTCTGCCATCCAGGGGTAAGCGCGATCGCCCACGACGCCGAACCGCTTTAGAGCATTGCCGATTTTGCCCGTGTTCTCGGCGATCCATTCCATCAGGTCAAGGGAGGTGTCCTGAAGGCTTCTGATTGTCCAAACCACCATAGACGCGCTCTGCACAATACGATTTGCTTTGCGATAGCTATCGATCGCACCTTCGACAAAGGCTTCCCCAAAAACGTTGGTTAGAAAGCTATAAACCGAGCCGCTAACAATGCTCTGAATGTCGAGCTGATTACCTTCTTCGTCGTCAATGCCAACAATGTTTAAGGCCTGGCCAACGACGTAGAAAAACGTCTCGCCGATGTCCCTAGACAGCATAGAAACATTGTGCATGACGCCGATAAAGGTCAGCACATCGAGTACTTTTTGCATGCGGGTCGTTTCCCAAGCCTTCTTCATGAAGTCGTTGACGGCCCCTAACTTGGTTCTGAGTTCAATCAGCAGAGCATAGAGTCCGCCAAAACCCTGGGGGCCAGTCTGGTTGGTTTCGATCCGGGCCAGCTTCGATTTGATAGCGCCCAGCTCGGCAGCCTGAGCCGACTGGCCAGCCAAGAGCGGGGCGTTGCAGCGGCAGCCGGTTTCCGGTGGGCTGGGGATAGGGGTTACGGGTGCGGCGGGGGGCGCTTTGGTGAACTGAGCCGGTGTGGCCGGGTCGCCTATGGCGAGCTGGCCAGCAGGCACGGCCAAGAATGGTACGGCCCACCAGGGGAAACTAGCGGTTTCTTCGTCCGTGACTGTGGACGTATCCCCGGGTCGGTGGTATTGGCCGTTGGGGAGCTTAACGACACTTGGGCTATCAAGTGGTGAGCTGACGGTATAACCGGTTTCGGTGCCGGTCACCACGGTGCCACCGGAGAGCATGACCGATTCGCCGGGCTGCAGGGTTGGGCGGCGATCGCTGGTGGGGCTTGGGG
>NZ_JADEWX010000266.1 GCF_015207395.1 Nodosilinea sp. LEGE 07088 | reverse complement strand
TTTCGTTCAGAAGCGCTAAGCTGGATATAGCTCATAGGGTGTCTTTTTGTTGTGGTAAACATCAGACTATCCTATGAGCCCCTCTGTGGAAAGCTTCTAGGTGTTGCACTTCATTCTAGAATCGGCGTTCTATTGTCAGTTTCGGATAGGCCGACATCCTGAACTCTTACAATATCAACCTTAGGCTTTCGTCGAAGAATGCCCCGAACAATTTGGTTGTTAAAGTTCTCATCTGCTAAAAGGCACAGCATTTCAACCCTGGCTTTGATGGTTAAGTCTTGCCATCAGCCGATCTCGAATTCCAATTGGGTTGAAACGACGCTCGTTTTCTTGACGAACTTGTGCAGCACGATCTTGTCGAATTTTTAGATAAGCATCAACTTCAGTTTTGCGCCGCAGGTAGTAAGCAATCACCGAGTACACATCCGCAAGTTGAAGCGATGGATATTGCTCAACAATCTCTTCTACTGTGGCACCTTCCAAGAAGGCAGCAACCACGGTATCCAATGTAACGCGAGTTTTCCCGACCAGAACCACCCCATCCTCATTCAGCTTTAGAGGAGTAGACTCAGGCACAATCGCTAGTGTCATAAGCACTACCAAGTTCGCTAGTTTGATAGTAGCAGACCTTTGCAGGGCTCAGGGTATATTGTTAGACCACAACAACTAGCAAGTTAAGGCGGAAGGAAACTTAGTCCGAACATAACTACAAGGCTAGATGCAATGACTAAAAACAATTTGCTGCCTAAATCTAAGAATTGATTAAGCACCTCAACGTGTGGTCACCCACAGATACGCTTTACAAATACAACCTAACCGAGGCCTAATGATCTAACGTTCCCAATCACCTGCCTCAGATAACCTCGAATTCCAACCGATGACCTCTCAACGGTCGGTGTGCATTGGGGTTGTTATGCGGCGTTGACTAGGCGGATTCTAGATGAGTAACTGGAATTTGCTCGGTTCTCTCAGGGAGCTTGGCTCCAGTCACAACAGCATGAACTGCATGAAGAATATCTGCTGAGTAGTATCGATTGCCGCAAGTATCACAAACACCAATCGTCACATCTTCGAGGATAACGAATCCATCTCTATGTTTGAATGCCTCGCGCTTGACGGTTCTGGGTTGAACAGTCCCTTCGCAATACTCACATCTGTACCCATACATACGATTAGCCCTCAAGTTAAGTGACTTCATAAACCGTGATGATTAGATAGTTTCCGGTGCTAGCGAAACGCCCAACCACCCCAACAGGTGTTTGTTGATCCAATGCAGTTCCCACTACTATATATTTTGTGCCTCTGGGATCATCTTTTTCAACCCGAATGACCTGACCGTTCAGAACTGCTTCCTCTACATCCAAGATAGTCAGTAGATCTTCAGCCATTTCTTCCATCGCGTGGGCAGACATATCATACTGACGGAGGCGAATTTTTTCTCTGATGCGGTCAATATCATTACGAGGCACTTGCTAGTCTAGATCACGGCTAACCAATCATATCAAATTACTGGCTACGAAGGATTTTTAAGACTTTTCTTGTTTTCTGTAGTTGATCCAAGACTGGCTCAAATCGTCCCATATGATTTGAAACTCAGCGTGAAAGCCATTAATTTCATCGATGCTCATCTTTTCAGGTTTGTTACCAGCAAGGTAGAACTCGATCTTATCTCTTAGCCGATGAAACTTCCATAGAGCTATTTCGTGTTCTACCCACAAAGCTCTGAAGTTGAAGAATGGTTCTAATGCGCTCAGTAGAGTAATTAACGCAGTCAAAACAAATGCAATATCCTTAAATTGTGATTCTAGGTTGGGCACTTTTAACCCAAGCAAAATTGTCGCAGTGGCTGAACAGAAAGTAGCCGTCAACTTGACGAGAGAAGCTTTTCTCCGATTATCTCGTCTATTACCTCGGACTTTTTTGATTGCGTCGTCAGCTTTTGCTTGCAGCAGCTCGATTTTGGCAGTGATTACGGAACTATCAGATTTGATTTCGGAATTGCTCGCAATATTGCTTGTCATAGCCAGAAACCTTCCTTAAAGCACCGCTTGCAACAACCTTGAACCCACTTAACGCTGACGATTGACAGATAATCTCGCGCCTATGTCCTAATTGAGAACTCAGCCGCATAATGATTGAGCTGAGCCGCGAACGCCGCCGAGTACGGCGTCGTCGGGCTAGCGGCGTTTGTCGGTTCCAGCGAAGTTGCTCTTCCGCAGTTCCGAAGATTTTATCATATGACATCAAACACTTGTACTACTGCGGAGGAACAACCTTATTAGAGAGAAAGTTTCTGCATATCTACCTTCCTGGGGGTGATAGACAGAAACTGTCGGCAGATCTACCTCGATCGCGACGATCGCGAGAAACTTTCCGTATAGTATCCAAATCTGGAAGTAAACGTCATCCATGGCCATCGCCAGGACGGTTGGGACGTTTCAGCATGCCTGAAGCGATCGCCCGACGCGAGTCAATCAACCCTGAGCCCGTAGTGGCGAAAGATCGCTTTGGCTGACTCGATCTGTTCAGGAGTGGGGGGATCGGTGTTCTCCAGCAGGTAAGGAAAACCCAGCTCTTTCCATTTGTATTCCCCCATTTTATGAAAGGGCAGAACCTCGACTTTTTCAACGCCCTGTAGCGTGGCGACAAACTGGGCCAGGCCTTTGATATTGGCACTATCATCTGTCAGCCCTGGCACCAGCACAAAGCGAACCCAGGTGGGTTTTGCGATCGCGCTGAGGTGGCGGGCAAACTGGAGCGTCGGGGCAAGGTCCACATGGGTGGCGCGATGGTAAATCTCAGAATCAAAAGATTTGATGTCGAGCAGCACCAGGTCTACATAGTCTAAAACCGGCTTGGAGCGCTCAAAGTCAGGGAACCCTGAGGTATCCAGCGCAGTGTGAATGCCCAGTTCCTGGCAGCGGCGAAAAACTTCCCGCACAAACTCGGGCTGAAGCAGGGGTTCGCCGCCGGTAATTGTCACCCCGCCGCCGGAGTAGGTGAAGTAGGACTGATAGTGCTGAATGTCGTCGATCAGTGCATCAATGGTGACTTCCTCGCCGCCCAGCGGGTCGCGGGTGTCGGGGTTGTGGCAGTACTGGCAGCGCAGCAGACAGCCCTGGGTAAAGATCACATAGCGAATGCCTGGCCCATCCACCGTGCTGCTGGGTTCAACCGAGTGAATCCGGCCCTTAGAGGCCGACGATAGATTGGGGTGCGGTGGATGGGGAGCGGTGGGAAAGGGCATAGCTGACCGGGGAGAAAAGGCAGGGGCGAAACAGGGTGGAGAGACCTGAGTGTGGGAAAGAACATCCCAGGGCATCAGGTTTACCATCCCCTCCTGGGAGGGGTTAGGGGTGGGTCTGTAAGCTGTTTGCCCGCACTCAACAACTTACTCCTTGGCGCTGTTTTGGCCCACCCCGCCCTGCGGGCACCCCTCCGAGGAGGGGATGTGTCCCCCGTGGGAATGCGATCGCTCCCCTAAATCCGCTCGTGGAAGGTGCGGCTGATCACATCCAGCTGCTGTTCGCGGGTCAGCTTGATGAAGTTCACCGCGTAGCCCGACACCCGAATCGTCAGCTGGGGATAGTTTTCGGGGTGCTCCATGGCGTCGAGCAGGGTCTCGCGGTTGAGGGCGTTGATGTTGATGTGGTGGCCGGTGTCGTGGAAGTAGGCATCGAGCACGCCGATCAGGTTGTGAACCTGGGCTGCTTTGGTTTGGCCCAGGGCCGCTGGCACGATGGAGAAGGTGTAGGAGATACCATCCTGGGCGTGCTCGTAGGGGAGTTTGGCCACTGAGGCACAGGCCGCGATCGCCCCTTTGGTATCGCGTCCGTGCATGGGGTTGGCACCGGGGGCAAAGGGCTCGCCCGCCTTGCGGCCATCGGGGGTGCTGCCGGTTTTTTTGCCGTAGACCACGTTGGAGGTAATGGTCAAAATCGACTGGGTGGGCACAGCATTGCGGTAGGTGGGGCGCTGGCGAATCAGAGTCATAAACTGCTCGACCAGGCCCGCCGTGAGGCTGTCCACGCGGTCGTCGTTGTTGCCAAAGGCGGGAAACTCGCCGTCGATTTCGTAGTCCACCGCTAGGCCCTCTTCGTTGCGCAGCACCTTGACCTGGGCGTACTTAATTGCCGACAGGGCATCGCCCACCACCGACAGACCCGCGATGCCGCAGGCCATGGTGCGGTACACGTCGCGATCGTGCAGGGCCATTTCGATCCGCTCGTAGCAGTATTTGTCGTGCATGTAGTGGATTACGTTCAGGGTGTTGACGTAGGTCTTGGCCAGCCAGGCCATGATCTGGCTGAACTTCTCCATCACCTCGTCGTAGTTGAGGATATCGGCGGTGATGGGGGCGATCGCAGGCCCCACCTGGTGCCCCGATTTTTCATCTTTGCCGCCGTTGATGGCGTAGAGCAGCGCCTTGGCCAGATTCACCCGCGCCCCAAAGAACTGCATTTGCTTGCCAATGCGCATGGCCGAGACACAGCAGGCAATGCCGTAGTCATCGCCGTAGAGGGGGCGCATCAGGTCGTCATTTTCGTACTGGATCGAGCTGGTATCGATGGAGGTCTGGGTGCAGAACCGCTTAAAATCAATCGGCAGCTGCTCCGACCACAGCACGGTGAGGTTGGGTTCCGGGGCTGGCCCCAGGTTGTAGAGGGTGTGCAGCACCCGGAAGCTGTTCTTGGTCACCAGGGGGCGACCGTCTGCTCCCATGCCGCCGATGCATTCTGTCACCCAGACCGGATCGCCCGAGAACAGCTCGTTGTAGGCGGGGTGGCGCAGAAAGCGCACCATCCGCAGCTTCATCACCAGGTGGTCGATCAGCTCTTGGGCAGTGGCTTCGGTCAGCGTACCGCTGGCCAGATCGCGCTCGATGTAGATATCCAAAAAGGTGGAAACCCGACCCAGGGACATGGCCGCGCCGTTTTGCTCTTTCACCGCCCCCAGGTAGCCAAAGTAGGTCCACTGAACAGCTTCCTGGGCGGTGGTGGCGGGGCGGCTGATGTCGCAGCCGTAGCTGGCCGCCATCGTGGTCAATTCACCTAGGGCGCGAATTTGCTCGTTGATTTCTTCCCGCTGCTGAATGATGGCTTCGGTAATCTCGTCCACCTCCAGGGAGTTGAGCTGGTCGCGCTTGTCGGCGATCAGGCGATCGACCCCGTAGAGGGCCACCCGGCGATAGTCGCCGATGATGCGACCGCGTCCGTAGGCATCGGGCAGCCCGGTGATAATGCCCGAATGCCGCGCCAGCCGCATCTCTGAGGTGTAGGCGTCGAACACGCCATCGTTGTGGGTCTTGCGGTACTTGGTGAATGTTTCCAGAGTGTCGGCATCGAGCTCATAGCCGTAGGCCTCCAGCGACTTTTGCACCACCCGAATGCCGCCCATGGGCATGATTGCCCGCTTCAGGGGGGCGTCGGTTTGTAGCCCGACGATTTGTTCGAGGGATTGATCGATATAGCCGGGGGCATGGGCGGTGATGCTGGCGGGCACTTTGGTATCCACATCCAGGATGCCTTTGTCGCGCTCCTGCTTCATCAGTTCGCTGACCTGGTGCCACAGGGCCTGGGTGCGCTCTGTGGCTCCGGTCAAAAACCCATCGTCGCCGCTGTAGGGGGTGTAGTTGCGCTGAATGAAGTCGCGCACGTCGATGGTCTCTGTCCAGATGCCGGGCCGAAAGCTCTGCCATACTTCGGGGGTGGTTAAGGTGGGGGC
>NZ_JADEWX010000265.1 GCF_015207395.1 Nodosilinea sp. LEGE 07088 | reverse complement strand
ATCAACAATCGAATTAAGTTGATTAAGCGCCAAGCTTATGGGTTTGTAAACTTTGAGAATTTCCGTAAGCGCTTGCTAGCTTGCTTTTCTGATTAGAAAAACTTATCACCATGCTGCCGGAAGAACCCGCCTAGCGAAGAATTACTAATTGGCTTCCGTAACCCAGTTCCTCAAGGCAAAGCTATTCTCTTACCACTTAAAAGTCCTCAAGAACTGCTTGAAAAGGAAAATTTAAGAGCAGTTTTTGGTGAGCCGATAGAACTTGACTTGAATGGACTTGGTATCCGAAGCATTGATTGCTGGGAAGATAAAAATCTATACATAATTATTGCTGGTGCTTATGACGGCGGCGATCAATTCTCCCTCTACCAATGGTCAGGGCTAGACGAAAGGCCACAGAGAATTGAAATACCTGACATGCCACCAGACTTCCGTCCAGAAAGTGTGCTGTTCTATCCAAACCAACCTAATCGATTCCAAATCCTGAGTGACGATGGCACCATCACACGATCTGGAGGTTTTAGTTGTAAAGATCTTGAAAACAATCATCCACAAAAATACTTTAGAAGTCTTTGGGTTAGGGAAGTTTAGAACTCCTTCACTGTAAGAAAGACCATCCTGTCATGCAATTACTTTCACTGCAAACCACAACTTAAAAATTGAAGAGGTTATCATGTCGTCTCCACTAAAATCTATCTTGGGTAAGATCTACACCATGCTAACTTCCGGGGACGGCACTGTCCCAAATGCAAAAGATGGCTTTATTGCCTGGTGTATTCCTGGTATTCCTTTCAATCATTCCGACTTATTATTCGCTAATAAGTTATTTGCAACTGATGCCGACCAGGCGAGAGATCTGCTAAATCAGGCCTCCAATTTTTCTAGGCTTGTCAACTTTATACCAGATGCGTCATCAGGTATTTTTGATCTCGAAAAACAAGAAGCTATCTACAGTCAAACTGGAAAGACTCTTTGGAGCGCTTACGAAACTATTTTAAACACGAGCGAAGTTGTAGATAAAGGTGATTTAAGTCCCGACAGACAGTCTAAACTTGATAAATGGAGGAAGTTGCTAGTAGAAGTCTACGAGGATGAAAATATAATCACTGAAGAGATAGAGCAGAAAACACGACCGGGGAGACTTGTAAGAGCATATACCGACAAGCAGAATCATTACATTAATGCGTGTCTAGAATACAACGCTAAACGTATAGCGGCTATGTATGCTGAGTCTCCTGTAGCTGTTCAAGACTGGACATTGAATGCTTTTCTGTATAGGTTGAAGGTTCAAAATGCCTATAATGTATGGGTAGCTGAGGGGTATAAGAATGAATACGAAACTATAATGGCTACTATAAACCAATGGACAAAGCAAAGTCTTGTTCTATGGAAACAGAAGTTGTTAGATAATCTCACTTGGAGCAAGCAAACAGATTTAGTGAATAATCAGGAGTTCTACCTTACTACCTTTTGGCCACCTCAATTTGCCACAACCCAAGAAGGATGGACTGACTATAAACTTGAACAGAAAACTCTATCTAAGTACGCTCAAAGCCAAACTAATGCCTGGGACATGGAGGTAGGTGCAGGCATTGGTCTATTTGGCGGAAGTGTATCTGCCGGGGTAGAAAATGGAAAACTCTATGATGAACTAAACACTTCAAACTTTAATATCAATTTTGAAATCGTTCAGATTCCGCTGCTGCGCCCATGGTTCAATCCAGAATTTCTCGCTAGTAATGCCTGGCGGTTCAGATCTGATTCAGAAATTGCCCCAATCTCCGATGGGGGAAGACCGCCTAAAGGGTTCCTTCCGACTTATCCAACCACAGCGATCTTTATTCGCCGCCTCAAAGCTGATTTTTCAGAGTTGCACGATACTTCCAGTAGTTATACACAAGCGATTAAGGCCGGCTTGAAAGTTGGGTACGGCCCATTTTGCCTGTCAGGTAACTATCACACGGCATCTGGCGATTCTAAGGTTGAAAACACCTTAAACCAAGAAGGACTGACGGTTGAAGGACTACAACTGATTGGCTTCAAGTGTGCAATTGTGCCCAAGTCGCCGAACCCCAGCCCAACTATTACTGATTGGGCATAGGTTATTGATTAACCCGGCAGTTGTTAAGCAGAATTCTCAGATATTGCCTGAAATGGTAGGCACTGCCGGGTTAATAAAACATCTTCCTGAGAAGGTCAAACCAACAGATCTCATCTTCTAACCTTTCTAAATAGCTGCAATCTGATATTTTTAAGGTGGTACCAAATGGCCAATCATACTGTTTTTTTGACAAGTAATGCGATTTTAGCTCTAATGACTAAGCTAGAGAAAATGTATGCTGGCTCAGATAATAATTTCCTGGTATTCTCAGTGCCTGCTATGCCATTGACACCTCACAATTTTAACTTTTTAGAAAATAACTCAGGACTTACTCCCCAAGAAAAACTCCAAGCGCAATCAGAATTTGCCCGAATTACTAATCTTATACCAGCTTATAAGACCCTCTGGTTTCAAGACGGTCGTATGTTATGGGATGAGTATGAGACCATTCTCTCCAATGCTTTAGTTGCATCTAAGTATTTAAGTGCGGCTGAGAAAGTTGAGCTTCAGGCTGCAAACGAGGTACTTTATGAAAAACAGACTGACCAAAATTCTCATAAGCTATTACAGTACTATAAGTTTCAGGAATTATATCTTGAGGCCTATAAGAGTTATAACGATCAAAAACTAAAGGCCGATAACTCCACGGATCTAGAAGTTAAACAAAATTGGCAATCAATTGAGCCTCAGTATAAAGCTGCAGTCGATAAAGCTCTTCATGAGTGGCAATCTTTTGGACATAAAAGCGAAGTTGAAGAGGCTTTTGCTGATCGTGATCGAATAACTGATTCCAACTACCATACCACGTGGAATAAATGGCATCAGATTTATAGAGAATTTCGTGCCACAGACTTAGCTAACATTGATTTTTGGCCTACATTCTTTTATCCATCTAATTTTTTCAGAACAGATTCTATTACTGATTGGGCACCGTTAAAATTAGACTCTGATGAAATAGAAGCACTATGCAAGCAGGCGAGCGAGGCTAGTCGAGTAATAATGGGCGCTTCTCATTCTGAAGCTAATGACGGAAAAGCCTTAAACATTGATATCTCTCAAATCTTAGTGGAATTGATGCGCGTAGATATTATACGCCCTTGGTTTAAGCCTAGTATTTTTAAGAGTAGATTCTGGAAATGGCCTGACGATAGGGAGCCACTCAGTGACGGGCAAGATCCCCCCTGCGGAGGTTTACCGGGTTATATAACCTCCATCATACTTGCTCGAAATCTTGTGATGAAACCAAAGCCCAGCTCAATTTCAAATGAGAGGATTATCAACAATCTCCAAGAGAATCAACAGATTAATATCAGTCCATTGCACTTGGAGAGAATTAGTGAAATTGTTGGTTTAACCACCGATGCCATTAAGCAAACAATCGCTTTCGATACTTTTCCAGATGGTATACCAATAGCGTCCGATCTTTCTCTAAATGGCAATGAATTTTTCTCTAAGGGAATTCTTTTGTCAGGTTCTCCCGAAGATGAGATCTTTCCTGAGGCAACCTCAACTGCTATTCGATATGTTGCATGCAACGTTCCTATCAAATTCCCAATATTGACTTCTGCAGTACCAGGAAAGCCCTCTCGATACAACGTTGTACCAATTAAAATTACCTTTACCCGAACTGTCAACCTGGTAGCCTTAAAATTCCTAGGGAATAATGCTACTTACACGCTGGAAGCCTTTGACAAGGACGAAAAATTGATCGGAACATCTCAAAAAAGTGCACGTTTTGATGATCGAACGGCTCAGTTTAAGGTAAATGAGATAATTTTTGAATCCCCAAAATGTGATATTAAAAGCATCCGCTTTGGCAATTCTGGCAATATGACAATGGTTAAAGAGATCCATTATGAGTTCTCTGAGAACATTGATGTCGAAGGCAATGAGCAACCCGAAAAGAAAGGCTTTCAGCTCATAGCATTTGTATGCCAAAAACTACCTAAGTCGCCGAACCCAGATCCAGCACTAACTTATTCCTAGTAGAGGCATAGTCAAGGTAAATGTTTCTCCCAGTGAGATAATCAGAATTGCGTCTGCATGCTTTGCCTCTTCAAATTTGAGCATAAACTATTAGCACTCACCTACTGTTCTACCTAAGTTCCAGAGCGATTCGTCAAAGCCTTGCAATAGAACCGAGGGTTTCTTCTCAGGGACTATTACCAGGGTAATCGCATCTAATTTGGTATAAATTGTACTTGACAAGATACCAGAGCATAGGTGGGTGAATATTGGTTGTCTATGAGACAGCGGGAGAGCGGTGCAGCGGGGTTACCTAGGACATCATTCCCCTCATCAACGTGGAGAGACCCCATGGCTCAAGGCTTTGGTCACCGGGTGCTGAGTCCTCAGCAGACCCGAGAGGTTAAGCTTTTAAGACGGAGTGTCCTCCAACATTTTCAGCACCTCCCGGATCCGCGTGTGGAACGAACCCAGCACCATAGCCTGGTAGCGATTGTGACGATAGTCCTCTTCGCAGTGCTGGCTGGGGCGGATGGCTTTGTCGCCATTGAGCGCTATGGCCGGGCCAAGCAATCGTGGCTAGAGACCTTTTTAGACCTCCCCCACGGCATCCCGTCTCACGATACCGTTGGGCGAGTGATTGGGGCGCTCGACCCGCAGGCGTTGGAGGCCGGATTTCTCGCCTGGGTGGGCCAAATCACGTCGTCTTTGGGTGTGGAGTTGATTCATATAGACGGGAAAACTGCCCGCGGTTCCTATGACCGGGAGGGGAACCTAAAAGCCCTGCATAGCGTGAGTGCTTGGAGTAGTGAGCATGGCCTGGTACTAGCCCAACAGCGGGTCGACGCCAAGTCCAATGAGATCACGGCTGTTCCCGTGCTGCTTAACCTCCTGAACCTGAAAGGCACGGTGGTGACCCTCGATGCCATGGGCACTCAGACGGCGATTGCGACCCAGATCAAGCAAGCCGAGGGGGACTATGTATTGGCCCTCAAAGGGAATCAAGGCACCCTGAGTCGAGCGGTCGAGACCTGGTTTGAGCAGGCAGACGCCAAGGGCTGGGATGGCATCGACTATGACTATCATGAGACGATGGAGTCGAGTCATCACCGGCTTGAAACCCGTCAGGCTTGGACGGTGCCGGTCAGTCAATTCCCCCCGTTGCCCCGTCAGGCGAAGTGGAGTGGCTTCACCACGGTCGTCATGGTGCGCAGTACCCGCCAACTCTGGAACAAAACCACGACTGACGTCCGGTTCTACATCAGTAGTTTGCCGTCCCATGCCCTCCGCCATGCCCAAGTGATTCGCTCTCATTGGAGTGTCGAAAATAGTCTCCATTGGGTGCTCGATGTCACCTTCAATGAAGATGCTAGCCGCATTCGCCAAGGCGATGCCGCCCAAAACCTCGGGCTCATCCGTCGGCTCAGTGTCAGTTTACTGAAGCGCGAACCGTCGAAGCTCAGCCTCAAAATGAAGCGCTACACCGCCGCGATGGACAATAGCTTTCTGCTCAAGATCTTGGCCGCCAGCGGGGCGGATGAAGCGTGACGAACCACAAGAGGGCCATCCTGAAATCCTTAACGGGTGACAACGTACCTAAAGAGCTTGCTGCATCAGGGATAGAGCATAGAGACCACGCTGAAAATAGCGATGTTTATGGGGTTTGAGCGCTATCAGTTGGAGTGCCCAGTCGGTCCATAACT